>WBUH01000005.1 GCA_008933805.1 Bacteroidota bacterium | reverse complement strand
ATGCCATAGGCCGCGCACGCGGTAAGAATATGGTGACAGGAGGGAATGATGAGCGTGAAAGCACCCTAAACCAGTTGCTTACTGAAATGGATGGTTTTGGTACAGATAGCGGTGTAATTATATTGGCTGCTACCAACCGCCCCGATGTGTTGGACAGTGCTTTATTGCGCCCGGGACGTTTCGACCGCCAGATAGCCATTGATACTCCCGACCTTGTTGGTCGTGAACAGATATTTAAAGTGCATTTGAAACCTTTAAAACTTGACCCTGAGGTTGACCCTAAGAAATTATCTGCACAAACTCCCGGTTTTGCCGGTGCTGAGATTGCCAACGTATGTAACGAAGCTGCTTTGATTGCTGCACGTCGTGATAAGTCGGTGATTGATATGCAGGATTTTCAGGATGCGATTGACCGTGTGATTGGTGGTTTAGAGAAGAAGAACAAAATTATATCGCCCGAAGAAAAGAAAATTGTTGCTTACCATGAGGCAGGCCATGCTATTGCAGGTTGGTACCTTGAGTATGCTGACCCGTTGGTGAAGGTATCAATAGTTCCGCGTGGTGTTGCAGCATTGGGGTATGCCCAATACCTGCCCAAAGAACAATACCTGTACCGCCAAGAGCAGTTGATAGACATGATGTGTATGACCTTGGGCGGACGTGCAGCTGAAGATATTATTTTTAACAGCATAAGCACAGGTGCACAAAACGACTTGGAGCGTATTACCAAAATGGCTTATGCGATGGTAACCATGTACGGTATGAACCCTAAAGTAGGTAACGTATCGTTTAATGACCCACAAGGCGAATACGGCTTTGGTAAGCCCTACAGCGATGAAACTGCTAAGATGATTGACGAAGAGGTTCGTAAACTGATTAGCGATGCTTATGAACGTACCAAAACGTTGTTGAATGAACGCCGTAACGAGCTTGAGACCATTGCCAAAGAATTGCTTGAAAAAGAAATCATTTTCCAAACTGATTTGGAGCGTTTGATTGGCAAACGTCCTTTTGACAGCAAAACCAGCTACGAAGAATATATGGACAAAAAGCCTGCGGTTGAGGCAGTAATCGAGCCTGTTGCAACAATTACTGAAGAGCCCAAAAACGGAAATGAACCCGAAATTGAAGTGTAATTAACACTGTACTTATTTATATTTATAAACCCTCTTGCCCTTTCGGGCAAGGGGGTTTCTTATTTTAAAACGTACCGTACCCAAGAAATGCGTGTTCAAAAATGAAAAAAAATACATAAGTTAGCCACACTATAATCAAAACTAAACCTATCATGAACCGCGTTTTACAGCATTTCAGCAAAATACTATCAATGGTATGGCTGCTTTTCCCTGCTATTTTATTCATCCTATTAACTGCTATTGTTTTCGGCTCCTTATCACAAGGGCAAGACGTATTGTTAATAGCCGTTCAGCACCGTGATTCGGCAACGTTATTAGCCCTGGCGGTGGCCTTTTTGGCCTTTATGGCATGGTACACATCAAGGCTGATAGTTTATATTAAAACAGAAAGACAACCCTTGGAGTTGCAGGAAGCAAGCGAACGACAAGCCAGCGAGTTTTGGTACAATGTGTTTCCCCGCGTGTTGGGCTATGCTACCTTTTTTGCGGTAGAGGCAGCCATTATAAACCACCCGTATTTTGGTACTGAAAACGATGGATGGTGGATTACAGCCCTTTTGGTGGCGCAAGTGGCCATATATTTTGGTATTTATAAGCTGTTTAATAACACCAACCGAAGCTACAAGGCAGGCAGTACATGGATTGCCCTTATTGCGTTTGCTATAATATTGGTAGTAGTGTACCTTCTGTCAGCCAAGGGCACTATTAACCGCAATTTGTGGGTGCAGTTGGTAGCTCTTTGGGTAGCACAAACTGCATTTTTAGCATGGAATCACCTGCGTCGAAAAAACCTTGATGCCAACAATAGCAATGAGTATGTGACTATTACGCTGCTTAAGAAAATAAAAATTATTACCCTCCCTAAAAATGAGGTGCCCTTTTTCAAAGGGTTTAATATAATAGCCATTATTCCATTGGTCTTTTACCTTGCTGCCATATTCTCAGGCGGTTGGGCCAGAGCAGTCGGGCCGTTCAACATTGTAATGCTTAGTTTTGGTGTGCTATTGGGCTTCTTGCAAATAGTGTCAATGATTACAATATGGAGGCGTATTAACCTGCATTTTATTTTATGGGGATTGGCTATAGTTATCGGAATGTTTAGCAGCCCTTACAAGCTGCGCAGAGAAGAAACAGCGGGTAAAGTATATGACCACAGGAAAAACATAGCAGACTATTCAAAACAATGGTTTACTAATAACCTTGGAGCCATTGAAGCATTAGACTCAGGTAAAAAATTCCCTGTGTACTTTGTATTGTCAGACGGTGGAGCTTCACGTTCAGGGTATTGGGTGGCTTCGGCGTTAGGACGTTTGCAAACAGAAACTAACGGAAAATTCGGCCGTCACTTGTTCTGCCTTTCAGGAGCTTCGGGCGGTAGTGTAGGGAACGCAGTTTTCTATGCATTAATGGACAGTTCTTTGCGCAACCCGTCATTTAGAGGAATGAATTACCAAGAAGAGGGCAGTGCCTTTTTGCAAAGTGATTTCTTATCATCAACCATTTCACACCTTCTGGGGCCTGACTATTTCAGACATATTTTGGTGCTAAGTGGTATAGAAGACCGCAGCGCAGCTCTTGAAATATCAATGGAAGAACCTAATCACGACCACTTTATGGGGAACTTGTTTGCCAAACCGTACGCTGATTACATTTCCAGTTTTAATGATAGTTTAGGCAAGCTACCGTTGTTCTTTATCAACACCACCCGTGTTAAAGATGGTTCGCCCGGTGTAATAGGTAATGTGGCCGTAAACAACCGATACACTACCCGTATTGATGTATTGGGCATGATGGACGATACTCCGCACTTTGGCAGTATTCACTATAGCTCGGCAGCAGTATTGAGTGCCCGTTTCCCATACATTAGCCCTGCGGCAGATATTAAGAACGAGTATTTTGTTGATGGCGGATATTTTGATAACTCAGGGGCGGGTATTGTGCTGGAAACCATTTCGTACCTAAACGGGTTGATGGCAAAAGACACCTTCTACAGGCCAATTAGAAATAAAATTGAGTTCCACATCATACATATTTCTAACTCTGAAGGCGGTGCAACAGAGCCCAGCAGGATGCACCCGTTGGTAAACGATTTGTTTACCCCTTTAATAACGCTATCAGGGTCGTATGGGCAACAAACCAACGTAAACAACGATCGTCTTCGCTCGTTTGTTCAAACCTATGCAAATACTAATTGCTCTAACTGTTGGACGAAGATTAATCTTTACGACATGAAACATCCCGCTGATACAACTTCGTTTTCTATGAACTGGGTGATATCAGATACAACATTGCGTCGGATGGATCAACGTATAGATTCTAACCAAAACTTAAGAAAACTGATTAAGAAGATTAACGGACAACCCGATTAACCTTTCAAAGGGATTTCGATATAGAAGGTAGTACCGCGGTTCACTTCGGTGTCAAACCAAATGCGGCCGTTGTGTGCATCTACAATCTGTTTAACGATAGACATACCTAGACCCACGGGTTTTTCTCCCTCTGTGCCGTGCCGCTTGGCCATGGTAAATTTATCGTAGATAGCATTCCGCAGTTTTTCAGGTATACCCATGCCTTCATCGGCAATAGAGATAAGCGCATGCCCGTTTACTTCTGAAAGTACAATACGGATAATACTATTGGCATGGCTGAATTTTATAGCATTTGAAAGCAAATTGCCCACCGCTCGGGTCATTTTTTCTTTGCTTACAAACGCAGTTATCACCTCTTTAGGGTCGCTAAATTCAATCGTAATTTGTTTTTGTTGGGCGCGGTTTTCATACAAACGCACCGTGCTGCGTATTATTTCTGCAAGTTGCTGGTCGCTCTTCTCAATCTCAAGCCCGCCATTATCAAGGTGCGCAGCATCCAGCAAATCATTTATCACATCCAGTGCATTCTCGCAAGAGCGTTTAATCAATTCAACCAACTGCACATCAGCATCGTTCATTTGAGCAAAACTCTCCGAGCCTTCAAGTAATTGCAGCACTCCTGTAATATTATAAATCGGCCCCCTTAAATCATGAGCCACCATGCCCAGCATGCGGTTCTTTTCAGTATTAAGCAACTTCATTTCCTCTATCGCCTGCTCAAGGTCGATAGTATTCAATGTAATCTGCTCATTTTGCAGTGCCACTTGTTCGTTCAGTTTCTTCTGCTCTTTTAGGTTTTTGCGGTAAACGTTCATAAAGAACACCACAATCACCAGAATAACCACCACCAACACCGATATGGCAATAAACGTTTGCAGTCTCAGTTGGTTAGAGGCGTTATCCGCTTCCAGAAGCTCAACCATTTTGGTTTTCTCGTTCAGTTCCCTAAAGAGAATCATGTCTTGCAGGTTTTCAGCTTCGTTTATCTTGGTAATAGAATCTACCAAGGCCATTTGCTGGCTTTGAAAATGATGTGCACTTTTGTAGTTGCCCCTCTTAGCCTGAAAAGCCGACATTAAACCATACAAGCGAGCCCGCCATTCTTTCATCCGCGATTGCTTAACTTTAAATGTAAAGTCTATCGCTTTTTCAATATTGGTCTCAAAGGCATCAATGCTGTCAAGCTCGTTATATATTTCCAACAGGTAAGTATACGAGGTAACCGCATCACCATTATCAAAATTAGGCCTGCTGTTAATGGCTATATTGGTGTGTAAGCGTTCCGTTGCAGCCTCGTATTCACCCTTCAATTGAAACAACCGGCCAATGTTGCCGCTAACTACCCCGTAAGCATTCTCTTTTATCTTAGAGTCAAGGCTTTGGGTTTTAGTTAAGGCACTATCGTAGTAAAACAAAGCCGAGTCGTAAAAACCCTTTTGCACATAGCACAACGCAATGTTGTTATACACTTGCACCCATTTTGTTTTATGCTCTCCGTCAAAATTGGCCGACCTTATGGCTGTTAGCGTGTGCTTAAAGTTTTCGAGGGCAAGCGTATAATCGTGTTGGGCATAAAAAATGGTACCCAAACGGTTGGTAACAAAAGCCTGTGTTAAAAAATCGCTGTGCTGTTTGGCAAAATCATACGCCAATAAATAAAATTCATTGGCTAAACGCTTTTTGTTTAAATCACGGTAAATATCACCGATTTCGAGCATCACATCCAGCTCTGATGATGTACCCGAAGATTTTATTACCTCGTAAGCCTTGTGGCACCAGTTTAATCCTTCCAGATAATTTTGTCGCCAGCGCTCCATAGAACCCAGCATAAGATAAACCCTGGCCTGCCCCTCTTTATTTCCTGTTTCAATGCACTTCTTCTCAAGCTCAGTAAGGCGTTGCTTCAATGGCTCATAGTTCGACTTATAACCTGTATCAATCATGGCGTGAGTTATCTCAACAAGCGAATCAAGTTCACTTATTTTAAGCTCCCGCTCATGCAAACTGTTACTTTGTTTGCACGCGGGCATGATAAAGCCAACGGCAAATACAAAAAATAACAAGATGTGCTGCTTTTGTTGTGAAAGCACTAGTACAGAGTTTTTTAAAATTTCGCAAAAATAAACAAAAAAAACGCAAAAAACTAAACATCAAATTACTGCACATTTAACTGCCCACCACTACAAAACATTTCTATTTTTGCCCCGTTACTTGTTGTGAAAGTATAAACCATGAGCGAAAATCAAAATATGAAACAGGAGGCCTTGCGATATCACGAGGAAGGCCGTCCCGGTAAAATAGAAGTTGTACCTACTAAACCCACTCTTACGCAACGCGACCTTAGCCTTGCATACTCGCCCGGTGTTGCCGAGCCTTGTTTAAAAATACAAGAAGACCCCGCAAACGTGTACCGCTATACTGCCAAAGGCAATTTGGTGGCAGTAATATCAAACGGTACTGCGGTACTTGGGCTTGGAAATTTGGGTCCTGAGGCTTCAAAACCCGTAATGGAAGGTAAGGGTATTCTGTTCAAGATATTTGCGGATATTGATGTATTTGATATTGAACTGAACTGTACCGGTGTAGACGAGTTTGTAGCTACTGTAAAAGCACTTGAGCCCACTTTTGGCGGGATAAACCTTGAGGATATTAAAGCACCCGAGTGTTTTGAGATTGAGCGTAGGCTAAAAGAGTCGTTGAACATCCCCGTGATGCACGACGACCAGCACGGAACGGCCATTATTAGTGGGGCAGCATTACTAAATGCGTCTGAACTGGTAGGCAAGCCGTTGGATACCCTTAAAATGGTGGTAAACGGAGCCGGTGCCTCGGCCATATCGTGTACCCGCATTTTTATCTCGTTGGGAGTGAAAAAAGAGAATATTGTGATGTTGGATAGCAAGGGAGTGTTGCGCAAAGACGATGCTTCGCTGGATGAGAATAAGAGCTTTTTTGCTACCGATAGAGATATAAATACGCTTGAAGAGGCGTTAAAGGGAGCAGATGTATTTATAGGGTTGAGTAAAGGCAATGTGTTGACGCCTGAGATGCTGATGGGCATGGCTGCAAACCCTATTGTGTTTGCAATGGCCAACCCCGACCCTGAAATTGACTATGCGTTGGCGGTAGCTACCCGCAGCGATATTATTATGGCTACCGGCCGTAGTGATTATCCCAACCAAGTAAACAACGTTTTAGGGTTCCCCTTCATATTCAGGGGAGCATTGGATGTGCGCGCCACACAGATAAACGAAGAGATGAAGCTGGCCGCTGTACGCGCTTTGGCCCAACTTACCAAAGAACCTGTGCCCGATAAGGTTATGCGTGCCTACAACGAGAAGAACATGAGCTTTGGGCAAAACTATATTATCCCCAAGCCTATAGATGACCGTTTGATATATACCGTAGCTCCCGCTGTGGCAAAAGCAGCCATGGATAGCGGTGTAGCCCGTAACCCTATTACGGATTGGGATGCTTACGAAGCATCGCTGAAAAACCGCATGGGTCTTGAAAACAAACTGATTAATTACTTGACGGTGAAGGCCCGCAAAGACCCTAAAAAAGTGGTATTTGGCGAAGCCGACAATCAAAAGATATTGCGAGCAGCCCACATACTAAAAGAAGAAGGGATTGCGCATCCGATATTATTAGGTAATCACGAGCGGATAAAGGCATTGATTGCAGAAAACAACCTTGACCTTGACGATTGCCCAATTATTGAACCGTTTTTAGAGAAAGAAAAGCTGGAACAATACGGCGATATACTGTTTGAAAAACGTCAGCGCAAAGGATTGAATGCTTACGAGGCACGCAAAGTAATGCGCGACCGTAACTACTTTGGTTGCATGATGGTAGAAACAGGGGAAGCCGATGCTTACATCTCAGGGCTTACAAAAAATTACACCAATACCATTGTACCGGCATTGCGTGTATTGGGTATGCACCGCGATGTAAACACCGTAGCGGGTATGTACATTATCAGCACCAAAAAAGGGCCGTTGTTTTTGGCAGATACTACAGTAAACCTTAACCCAACAGCTGAAGAGTTGGTACAGATTACGTTACTGGCAGCCGAAGAAATTAAACGCTTCAACATACAGCCTAAAATAGCGTTACTATCATACTCAAACTTTGGGTCGGCAAAAGGCGAAACACCAAGGAAAACAGCTGAGGCCGTGAGAATTTTGCACGAAAAACACCCTGATTTGATTGTGGATGGTGATATACAAGCCAACGTAGCCCTTAACAATGATTTGATGAAGGACAACTTCCCCTTTAGCAAATTGGTTGACCAAGGCGTGAACACCCTGATATTCCCTAACCTTGAGTCGGGTAATATTGCTTATAAATTATTGCAAGAAACCGGCAACTTTGAGGCCATAGGCCCTGTGTTGCTTGGCATGAAAAAGCCCGTGCACGTGTTGCAGTTGGGCAGCAGCATCCGCGAGATAGTGAACATGGTTACCATTGCCGTGGTTGATGCGCAAGACAGAGCATAATAACATACCTTGAATAAACAAAAACACTCGCTGCAAACCATTTGCAGCGGGTGTTTTTTTATGTGTTATAGATTATTGAAAATTAATCTCAGTACTGTCTCCCAAATTCAGGCTTTGCACAAGGCCTTTCAGCATGGCATCGTTACCAATCAGTGAGTCTTCAAGTATGGCACACTCAATATGAGCGTAAGGGCCGATAATTGAGTTACGTACGATTGAGTATTCAATAATGGCATTATCCCCGATAGAAACATCAGGGCCGATAATTGAATTTTTTATGGTGCATCCTTCGCCGATATGTACCGGAGGGATAATAATAGTGTTCTCGTACTGTTTGGTAGATGGAGCCGTTAGCTTAAACCGCTTTAGCAGGGTAGCATTGGTTTCAAGCAAAATATCTTTCTTGCCGCAATCAAACCAATTATCCACGTCGAAAACAGTTAATTTATAACCGCTCTCAGCCATGTGGTTTAGCGCATTGGTAAGATAAAACTCGTTATTTGTTTTAATATTATTGGCAATAATATATTCTAACGCCTCTTTTAATACCCCGCCGTGCTTAATGTAATAAGCGCCGATAAGGGCAAGGTTGCTTTTGGGTATCGATGGTTTTTCAACCACGCTGGTAATAAAGCCTTCACCGTTAAGTTGGGCCACACCAAAAGCACGGGGGTCGTTTACCTTCTTCACTCCTAACGATGAATAAGGGCTTTTAAATACCTTCTGTAAATCGGTATAAAAAATAGTATCACCCAATACAATAAACACCTCATCTTCATCATTCACAAGGTCTTTAGCCAGCCATATAGCGTGGCCTATGCCTTTGCCGCTGGTTTGTATAACAAAATGGTTGGTATTGTTGGGGTAATTAGAGGTAATATAACTTTCAATTTTATCACCCAGGTAACCGATGATAAAAATAAACTCAGTAATTCCCGCTTCGCTGAGGTTGTCAACAATGTGGGCGATAATGGGTTTTCCTGCAACCGGAATAAGTGATTTTGGTTGCGTATGTGTGTGTGGACGCAGTCGCGTACCGATACCTGCTACGGGTATGATAGCTTTCATAAGTGAGACAAAGGTATGAAGTTTAAGCGAAAAGGCCGATAAGAATTACATAACCTTCAAACGGCCGGATAATAAAGGGCTTAGTGCTTGTTTGCCAGCTGTCCGCATGCAGCATCAATATCTTTACCGCGGCTGCGGCGGATGTTTACAATCAGTCCCTTGTTTTCTAAAAAGGTCTTAAATTTCTCAATCTTATCCCCGTCGGCATTTAAGAAATCAGCATTGCTAATGGGGTTGTATTCAATCAGATTTATTTTGCAGGGCAGCTTTTTGCTAAACTGCCATAACTCGCGAGCGTCCTCAATTTCGTCGTTAAAATGATTAAAAACAATGTATTCAAAAGTAACCCTGCTGCCTGTTTTCTCGTACCAATAAGCCAATGCCTCACCCAGTACTTCCAGATTGTTACTTTCGTTAATGGGCATTATTTGGTTGCGCTTTTCATCATTAGCAGCATGCAGCGATAAAGCAAGATTAAACCTTGCCCCGTCGTCGGCCATTTTTTTAATCATTTTAGCAACCCCGGCTGTAGAAACCGTTATCCGTTGTGGCGACATACCCAAACCATCCGGCGAGGTAATACGCTCAATAGATTTCATCACATTGGCATAGTTAAGCAATGGTTCGCCCATGCCCATGTACACAATATTGCTAAGTGGTATTTCGTAGTTCTCGCGCGCCTGTCTGTCAATCAGCACCACTTGGTCGTAAATCTCATCCGCATTCAGGTTGCGTTTACGGTCCATATACCCCGTAGCGCAAAACTTGCACGTAAGGCTGCACCCTACTTGGCTGCTCACGCAAGCCGTCATACGGTCGGTAGTGGGTATCAAAACCCCCTCAATAATGTTATCGTCGTATAGCTTAAAGGCATTTTTTATAGTGCCGTCGTTGCTTTTTTGTTGGGTGGCAATGCTCACGTTGTTTATCGTGTATCTTTCAGTAAGCCACACTCTTAATTCTTTCGACAAATTGGTCATCTGCTCAAAACTGTGCGCACTTTTTTTCCACAGCCATTCATAAACTTGTTTGGCCCTAAATGCTTTCTCGCCCGCTGCTACCATGTGTTCCTGTAATTGAGGAAGTGTTAGCGAACGCACGTCTGTTTTTTGAGATAAATCCATTTGGCACAAAGATACGTATATACCTCCTTATTGTTCTTATTCGTACTAAACGGGCTTAAATGCTCAATTTTTTAAAACTAACGACTACTTAAAGTAAATTTTTATATGGAGATTTGTATATTATTGACCCTTAAAAAAATAAGATGAAGAAATAGGAAAAAATACCTATTTTGAAGCATGAACGAAATGATTATGGTGAGTGGTAAAATAATCAGCATAATGCTGGTAGAAGACGATGAAGTGGATGTGATGAATATTAAACGGGCGTTTAAAAAAAACAATATCAATAACCCGTTGTATTTGGCAGGAAATGGGATAGAGGCGCTTGAGATTTTGCGTAGCTGCGGCACGGATGATAAACCTATGCCTAAAATCATTTTACTTGACTTGAATATGCCTAAAATGAACGGCATTGAGTTTTTGAAAGAGTTGAGAAAAGACGATAAGCTGCATCAATTGAGTGTTTTTGTAATGACAACCTCAAATAAAGACAATGACATTATTGAGGCCTATAACCTTAACGTGGCAGGCTACATTTTGAAACCATTATCCATGGATAAATTTATGGGTGCAGTAGCGGCATTAAGCAACTACTGGCAATTGTGCGAATTTCCGGTGTAAAAGGAAACGACTATACGACAGAAAACTATGTTTGGGATACAGGATAAAGTTAAGATTCTTTTAATTGAGGACGACGAGATTGATATTTTGGCGTTTAGACGTGCTGTGTCAAAAGGAAATCTTGATTACGAGGTTGAGGTGAACTACCGTGCCGATGAGGCACTCTCTTTGGCACAAAGCGGCAACTATACCTGTATTTTTTTAGATTACTTACTACCCGGCAGCGATGGACTTGAGGTGTTAAAAAGCCTTCGCTCTAAAGGGATACAAACCCCTGTAGTTATTGTTACCTCACAAGGCAATGAGAAGATTGCTGTTGAGATGATGAAAAGCGGGGCGTTGGATTACATTACCAAAGAAGAAATTACAGCAGAGCGTATATCAATGTTGGTGCATACTGCCAACCTGCTCTTAAAATCTGAGAACGAAAAAGCATTGGCCGAAACATCGCTGCGAAAAAGCAGGCAGATGATGGCCAATATCTTTAATGCCAGCGGTATGGGAATGCTGCTGATAGATAGCGAAGGCATGGTACAGCGTGCCAATAAGGCGTTTACAGACATCATGGGTAGTGAAATGAATGAAATTTTAGATCACCCCATCGACGAGATTTTTAACAACCGCCTGCACATGACCGATTTGCTGCACCAAGGCGAACAAGCCTATGAGTTTAGCTTTGAGGCGGGCGGGCAAACCAAATACCTTTCAGTAACCGGTAATACGTTTTACGATGAAGATGGAAAAGAGTACATCATCATCAACTTTTACGACATCACCTCAAAAGTTAGCTACGAGCGTCAAATTGTGTGGCAAAACACCCGCATGGAGGCCCTTTTTGAAAGTACAAACAGCGTTATATTTTCAATAGATGCTAACTACAAAATCACGGGATTAAACAAGGCTGCCAAAAAGATATTCAAAACCTTTTATAACGTTGAGCTTAGAGAGGGAATGGATGTTTTCAAAATTCCGTTTGACGATGATAACCGTCAGATGATGAAAGAGAATTTTGAACTTTCATTTGGTGGAAAACGCGCCACTGTTGTGCACCGCATCAACAAGCTGTTTTTCGAAACCACTTTTAATCCTATCAAAACAGAAGATAAGGGTATTTTGGGAGTGTCGATATTCTCACAAGATATTACTAAAGAAAAAACCAACGAAACCAACTTATTGGAGGCTAAAAAAGTGGCCGAAGAGTTGGCAAAAGCAAAGTCTCAGTTTTTATCAAACATGAGCCACGAGATACGTACGCCTATGAATGCAATCATAGGGCTTACCTCGTTGCTGCAAGAAACAGAGCTTACTGAGGTGCAGCGTGAGAACTTAAATACACTTAAGTTTTCGGCCGATAACCTGTTGGTGATTATTAACGATATTCTTGATTTATCAAAAATCGAATCGGGTAAAATAACGTTTGAAGAGATAAACTTAGACGTTAAGCAAATTATTGAGCAAGTGAGCAAAACATTTGCTTTGCAAGGCAAAACCAAAAACATTGCAATGCTTACCCGCATTGATGATGCTATGCCTGCCCAACTATTGGGCGACCCATACCGCCTTATTCAAATTTTGAATAACCTGATGGGTAATGCGATAAAATTTACCACCGAAGGTTCAGTTACCGTTGGTGCTAAGTTTTTGGGAAACAATAGCGAGGGCAAAGCCATGGTTGAGTTTTCGGTATCAGATACCGGCATAGGAATACACAAGGATAAACTGGGTACTATTTTCGAGAGCTTTACACAAGCCTATACCGATACTACCCGCAAGTTTGGCGGCACGGGATTAGGATTAGCAATTACCAAGCAACTGATAGAAGTTCAAGGCGGTACTATCACTGTTGAAAGCGAACCCGGCAAAGGCACTAGCTTTAAGTTTACTATACCCTTAATTAACGGGGTGCAAAGCAACGCGTTTTCAGGTGATATTAAAAAGATACCCGATACAGCCCTTGAAGGCTTGAAGGTAGCAGTAGCTGAAGACAACAAAGCCAACCAGTTAGTAATCCGCCAGATATTATCGCGTTGGAAAATAAACGTAGTATTACTAAACAACGGTCGCGAAGCGGTTGATTACCTAAAAACCGAAACTCCCGATATTGTGTTCATGGATTTGCAAATGCCCGAAGTAAGTGGGTTTGATGCCATTGAAATGATACGCGACCCTAAATCGGACGTATTGAACCATAATGTACCCGTTTTGGCATTAACTGCCGATGTGTTCCCAGAAACCCGTCAACGCATATACGATACAGGCATGAACGACTATCTGTTGAAGCCTATAAATATTGACGAACTGAAAGAAAAGTTGATACGCTTTGCTGTACTGAAGGAAACCGAGGTATAATTTTTATCGTTTACCCAACACCAATTTTTGGTATTAAGCTTTAGCGGGTTATCTTTATATTATAGATAACGTCCCTTTACCTACCCATATCCTATAAGTAAGCGAATATGAAAAAAGCAATCCTAATTTCTTCGTTTTTAATCTTTTGCATCCAAAGCAAGGCACAACTGTTTGTATTTTCTCTTAACCCATCGGCAAGCATTGGCCAATTCAAGGGGCTTAATCATGTGATTGACCGTTACAACGAAACCCGTCAGGGACAAAACGGTGCAGCAACCCTAAGCCGGAATATGCGAAATATAACCTTGATGGGGAGTTTAGGATGGCGTTTAGGCATAGGTGTACCGTTTAGTAATAACGGTGGTATGACCTTTTCAATGAATCGAGTAGGACGCAGGGCGAGTACCTTTGCACAAGGAAAGGATATAAACGGTAAAACGTATCAACGCGATTTACGCTTTACTGCGAATAGTTTTAATTTAGAGGGAGGCTTTTATTACGGGGGTGCTAGTGATGGTATGCTGCTGAATTTCGGAGGCTCTTTAGACCTTATTCACCATAAAGTGTACACCCGCCTTGATGCCGCTGAATACAAAGAGGTGATGAGCGAACTTAACGTCGGCATATCTCTGTTTCTGCAAGGAGACGTGTTTCTTGCCGATTACATTTCTGTTGGCCTGCGCCCCAGCTACCAGTTTATTCCTTTAAGTACCTCTTACAAAGAGTTGAACGAAACCATCAACCCTGCCACTGCGCAGTTTGATAATGAAGACGATGTATCATCTACGGGTAGTAATTTTACCCTTTCGTTGATGCTAAGCTTTATCGTAGGGGCCGATTAACTACTTCACCCGTAGTTTATCACCGGGTTTTATTGCCCCGTCGCCCAAGTTGTTCAGCTTCTTAATATCATCCACTTTTACACCGTACTTGCGGGCTATTGCATACAGCGTTTCGCCTTGTGCTACGGTGTGGTAGGTAAAGTTAGTGGTAACGGTTTCGCTTTTTGTATTCTCACTTTTTACCTCTGCTTTTGAAACCACCAAGCGTGTTCCTACACTTATTGGACTATCGCCAAGGTTATTCAGTTTCTTCAACTCATCCACCGTCATGTTATATTTTTTGGCAATGCTAAACAGGGTTTCGCCCTTTTGCACCTCGTGATAAAAGTCGGTAGTTTTTGTATCGGGTTCTTTCTCTTTAAAGTTCTGGTTCACAATTATCTTCTGTCCCTCTTTCAATCCAAAATCCGAAAGATGGTTCAGTTGCTTCAATTGTTCCACACTCTTACCGTATTTGCGGGCAATGGCAAACAAGGTTTCACCCTTTTGCACCACATGGTACTCTACATTATCTAACTGTTTTTTATCAATACGGTACTCTTTGTTCTTCTCCTCAATCTGCACATCATACTTCTCATCGGTTTTCTTCTCTACAAACACAGGTTTCTTTTCTTCTTTTGCCACAGGAGCTTGCTCAACGGGTTCTTCTTTTTTGGTTTTTTCCTTTTTAGGGGCAGGGTCATTGGGTTTGATAACTACCTCGGGGCGCTCAATATAAGGCTCTGTTTTCAAGGTGTCAGCAAAGGGAATACGGATAATAGTCTCCGCACCTTCTATACGCAACTCAGGGGGAGTGCGGCGTTTGCGGCGCAAATACACTATCTGCCCGATAGCAGGTTCAGTGTCCTCCTTCATTCGGTTAAAGTTGTATAAGTGTTTCAATTTCACCCCATACAATTGCGAAATACTGTACATGGTTTCCCCTGTTTTCACCGTGTGGTAAGCCTCGCTGCCTTTACGGTGCTTGGGCTTTAAGTACACAATACTGCCCGGCACCACATCGCTGCCTTCTTTCATATCGTTGTAACGGTAAAACTGGCGGGGAAGTAGCCCATACACTTGGGCAATAGAAATAGCCGTTTGACCTTCCATTACCTTAGTAGCAGGGATGCCGTTAAACCTGAATAATTCTCCGGCAGCTTGTACAATGGGGTCAGGTTTAGGTTTAATTTCATCACCCTTTTTAGGCAAAGGCTCGTTTTTATCCAGCTTGTGAAGCTCGTGGCGTTCAATCAGCCCTATTAATATCTCAGCATATTGTGGGTTGGTAGCATATCCGGCTTGCTTCAGTCCTTTTGCCCAACCCTTGTAGTCTGTTATTTCTAAGTCAAACAAAAAAGCATAACGTGCATTCTCAATCAAAAACGTCGAATGGTCTACATACGACTCTTTAGCCGTTGCGTAAGCACGGAAACATTCGTGCAGTTCATCGTCGTCAGCGTAAATGGTATTACCTGTCCAGTTTTTCTTACACTTAATACCAAAATGGTTGTTTCCTTCCGTAGCCAACCTACTGTTTCCGTTGGCACTTTCCAAAATACCTTGTGCCAAAGTAATACTGGCAGGTATGCGTGCACGTTCCATTTCGCCTACGGCAAGCTCTTTATAGGTATCAATATATTCCTGAACCGTCATCTTCTTATCTTGGGCAAAGCCCGCTGCCAACCAAAGGCACAGGAGTATCGAAAAAGCTGTCTTTTTAAGCATAATATACCACTATAACGTAATCAGTTTCAAAAGTATTTGCACCAAACATCAATACAGGGGGTTAGTTGTACACTTTTCAACACTTAACAGGGTATTGTACAAAAAGGTAAAAACATGGGATAATTGAAACTTTGGAGTAGATTTTGTCGCCTAATACGCAGCTAACCTTTTAGCTTTACAGTTTTAAATTAAATTTGTCGGACGTAAAACAGATATTCTTATTGTGAGAAAATTACTGATAGTATGGCTGGCCGCCTTGTTGCCCGTTTTAGCCGGGGCACAATTGGTGTTGCCCGCTACATGGAGTTTTAGTGTTTCTAAAGGCGATGTGAAGGTAGGCGATGAAGTAGAGTTGATATTTAAGGCCGATATACCCAAAGATTGGTATATGTATTCTAACGAATTTAAAGGCGATGGCCCTATAAAGGCGGTCTTTAAATTTGATAAGAACGCTACTTATAAGTTGGTGGGCGGTGTAAAAGCAATTAACCCCATTACCAAGCAGGATGAGTTTTTTGGCGAAGTAAAAATATTTAAGAAGAAAGCTGAGTTTAGACAAAAGGTTAAAATATTAGCGGCTAACCCGGCCATTAAAGGGACTGTAGTAGAATACCAGATATGCAGCGATATAGACGGGAAGTGTGTTTTATTTAACGACGAAGAAGGCGATTTTGGCAAACTGCTGAAAGTGAGCGGTGGAGCGAACGTTGTAGTTGAACCTTCTCAACCTGTGGATGAGTCGTCAATAACTGAAGAGGGTGGTGGTAATTGCTGTGATGGAATAAAAGAAATTACCGATGCATTAAGGGCAAAAGGAATTATTGACCCTGTATCTTCAGCGCCAAGTCATCAAAGTAATGATACTTCAAAAGCAGCCAAAGACACAAGCGGTTACCACAGTACATCTATACTAGAAGGCGGTAATTGTGAAACCAAAAAATTTGTTGGAGAAAGTGGTATTGTAGAAGCAAAAGAAGAAGACGATAATCTGTGGGTATTTTTTCTTGTAGCGTTCGTTTCAGGGTTAGTAGCGCTGCTAACGCCATGTGTGTTCCCCATGATACCCATGACAGTTACATTTTTCCTGAAAAGCAGCTCAAGCAAGGCAGTAGGTAGGCGTAACGCTATCCTTTACGGGGTATTTATTATTCTTATTTATACCCTAATAGGAACAATTTTCTCGCGCATATTTGGAGCCGTTGGAGCAAACTGGTTTAGCACAGATGCTACGGTTAATACTATTTTCTTCTTAGTGTTTGTCATCTTCGCTATATCGTTTTTTGGCTTGTTCGAGATTACATTACCTAGCGGGTTTATTAATAAAGTTGATAAACAAAGCGATAGGGGAGGGTTAATAGGTGTATTTTTTATGGCCTTTACCCTTGTTTTAGTATCATTCTCTTGCACAGGCCCCATCGTAGGCAGCATTTTAGTTGAAGCATCACAAGGCAGCTACCTTCGTCCTATCGTAGGTATGTTAGGTTTCTCTGCTGCATTTGCACTTCCCTTTACTTTATTTGCCATATTTCCTAATTGGCTGCAAGGTTTGCCAAAATCTGGCGGCTGGCTTAATAGTGTAAAAGTTGTTTTAGGATTTGTGGAGCTGGCGCTGGGTTTAAAATTCCTTAGTGTGGCTGACCAAGCCTATCACTGGCATTTACTTGACCGTGAAATATATATAGCCCTTTGGATTGTAATCTTCTTCTTAATGGGTGTGTATTTGTTAGGTAAATTAAAATTTGCCCACGACAGCGATATGCCTTATTTGGGAGTACCCCGTTTGTTTTTGGCCATCCTTACTTTTGGGTTCGTAGTATATCTTATACCCGGTATGTGGGGAGCGTCATTACCCGGTTTAGCAGGCTATTTACCGCCAACCACTACACATAGTTTTAACCTGCCTGCAATGATTAAAGGCGAAGGAGTTGGCAATCTTTGCGAAAAACCCAAACACACTGAATTTTTACATCTTCCACACGGATTGAAAGGGTATTTTGATTATAAACAAGCAATCAATTGTGCCAAAGACTTAAACAAACCGTTGTTTATCGACTTTACAGGACACGGTTGTGTTAACTGCCGTAAGATGGAGGAACAGGTTTGGGCACATCCTGAGGTTTTAAGAAGGCTGGAAAAGGATTTTATTGTGGTTGCCTTGTATGTGGATGACAGAACAGAATTGCCTGAAAGTGAATGGAGAACATCTAAGTTTGATGGTAAGGTGAAAAAATCTATCGGAAAAATTAACAGCGACATACAAATTTGCTACTTTGGCAGCAATGCTCAACCCAATTATTGTTTGTTGGATAATAACGAAGAATTGCTTGCCGAGCCCAGAGGCAGTAATTATAATGTAAAAGAGTTTATTAAGTTTTTAGACGAGGCCAAAGCCTTGTTTTACAAGCGTGAAGGTATTAAACCCCCAGTTGAATAATGAGCGATGTGATTAGGAAAAACTTTTTGGAGGCCTATCAGGTGCTTCAAAATTTTTTGAGTGATGATGACAATATAAAAAGCATTGCGCGCGCCGGCGATACAATGCTTGCAGCGTTAAAAAGCGGCAAAAAGATAATTTCGTGCGGCAATGGCGGCAGCATGTGCGATGCCATGCACTTTGCCGAAGAGCTTACCGGACGTTTTAAGGAAAACCGTGAACCTATTGCGGCAATCTCAATATCTGACCCTTCGCACATTTCATGTGTTAGCAATGATTACGGCTACGAGTTTGTGTTTTCACGCTTTGTACAAGCCATCGGTAACGAAGGAGATGTACTGCTGGCTATCAGCACCAGCGGAAACAGCAAAAACGTATTAAATGCCATTGAAGCCGCCCATAAAAAAGGCATGAAAGTAGTGGGATTAACCGGAAAAGACGGTGGTAAAATGGCCGCTGCTGTTGATGTGGAAGTTCGTGCGCCGCACAGCAAATATGCTGATCGTGCACAAGAAATACACATTAAAGTAATCCATTCATTGATGGATTATATCGAAGAAGGATTAAAGGGCTAAGAAAAATTAGCGCAATCGGTTTGCACCGCGCAACAACTGCTCGTCATAATTCATGCGCGAAAGTGCCATGTAATTAAATACGGGCAAAAACAGCGGGAAAAACAATCCAACAGCAATTTCTGTATCAACTTCTTGGCTTAGCAGCCCGTGGTATTTAACACCGTAAAACACCATTAATACATACAATACCAGTATAAAGATAAAGTTGAAACTGGTTAGCAGCATTTGCAACTGCCTGTTTTTGAATAAGAAAATACCGATAAAAGCCAATCCTGATACAACTAATAAAGTATAACCCATAAGTGAAAGGTTCACACTTTCAATCACCGCCTCGTTTAAAACTTTCTCAGCCGATTTAAAATGTAAACTGATATTGCCTTTATCGTTTCCTGTCCATTTATCGTATCCCTGAATCTCAAGATAAGAAGGATTAAACAATAGAAGAAGTGCCGCTATCACAGCAATAATAAAAAGATAAACAGTTTGAATGCGTTGTATCATGCCAGGTTAGTAAATCGCCTCAATATTACAGCTTAAAGTTTGCACAAAAATGCATATTGTTTTTAAAAAAGATTAAATTTTAATCAATATGTATCTTTTAAATTAAAAACAAATGCAATCTATGCTTACGCAATATACAAAAAACATGATACCTCGCTAATTTGTTAACTCCATACCCCTTTAGTACAGGGTTTAATATAGCAACAAACAAAAATTTACCAACCACAAAAATTAAAAGCGTTCATCTATGGCCTAAATAAATCTTTTTTAGAACTTTGGGGTGATAAACCAACGCTGAATAATGAAACTAAAACACATAGTAGTAATGACAATATCAGTATCGCTGATGAATACGGGTTGCCGCGACAGCAATGCCCAAAAGGGTAATGGAAGTGAGCAGATTAAAACTGAATTTGAGGTGGTGAATGAACGTTTTGCCGACCTTCAGTTACTTCGTTATGAAGTGCCCGGGTTTAATGAGCTTACCCCAAAGCAAAAAGAGCTGGCATATTATTTATACGAAGCTGCACTTTGCGGCCGCGATATTATATACGATCAAAAATACAAACACAACCTTGCCATCCGCCAAACTATTGATGCCATTTACGAAAGCTACAAAGGCGACAGAACAACTGAGGATTGGAAGAAATTTGACACCTATGCCAAACGTGTTTGGTTTAGCAACGGCATCCACCATCACTACAGCAACATAAAATTTATACCCGAATGCGGTCCTGAATATTTTAAAAGTCTTTTAGCCAACAGCGATTCAAAACGGTTTCCATACCCTATAATGGGCGATACCATCACCTTGATGGATATTTTGGGCGAAGTAATATTTAACCCCGATGTCGATGCAAAAATAGTGAACCAAGCTCAGGGCATTGATAACGTAGCAGAATCAGCAAACAACTTTTATGCAGGGGTAACTCAAAATGAAGTAGAAGCTTACTATGCTAAACTAAAAGGTAAAGGCGACAGCCAACCTGAGTGGGGCTTGAACACACAAGTGTATAAAGACGAAAAAGGCAATGTGCAAGAAAGGGTTTGGAAAGTAGGCGGGATGTACACACAAGCCATCGAAAAGATTGTGTATTGGCTGAACAAGGCTATTGCTGTAGCAGAAACCCCTGAACAAAAAGATGCCCTTGAAAAGCTGGTGAAATACTACAATACCGGTGATGTAAAAGATTGGGACACTTATAACATTGCTTGGATAAAAGACGTAAACAGCACTATTGATGTAGTAAACGGCTTTATCGAAGTGTACTTAGATGCGATTGGCAAAAAAGGCTCGTTTGAAAGCGTGGTATCTATTAAAGACATGGAAGCCAGCAAACGTATCGAAACCATTTCAAAGCAAGCACAGTGGTTTGAAGATAACTCACCCCTGATGCCCGAACATAAAAAGAAACAAGTAAAAGGCATTAGTGCCAAAGTGATTACAGTGGTAGTTGAAAGCGGTGATGCCGCCCCCAGCACTCCCATAGGTATTAACTTACCAAACAACCGTTGGGTACGCGAAACACACGGTTCAAAATCAGTATCGTTGGGTAATATTGTTAATGCCTACAACATAGCGGGTGCAAAAAGTCCTATGTTGGGTGAGTTTGTATCGAGTGAAGAAGTTAAAAAACGTATTGTTGAACACGGTGTATTAGCAGGGGAACTTCATACCGATATGCACGAGGTAATAGGGCACGCATCTGGTCAGATAAACAAAGGTGTAGGCACGCCCGATGAAACGCTTAAACAATACTCAAGCACGTTGGAAGAAGCCCGTGCCGACCTTGTTGCCCTGTATTACATTATGGATAAGAAGTTGGTAGATATTGGTGTGATGCCCAGCCTTGAGGTAGGGAAGTGCGAATACGACAGCTACATAATGAACGGCTTGATTACCCAACTAACTCGTTTAAAACTTGGAGAAAATTTAGAAGAAGCCCACATGCGTAACCGTCAGTTAGTAGCTCAATGGGCTTACGAAAAAGGGAAGGCCGATAATGTGATTGAGATGTTTAAGAAAGATGGTAAAACCTACGTAAAAGTAAACGACTATGATAAACTGCGTGTTTTGTTTGGTGAATTATTGCGCGAAATTCAACGCATTGTATCAGAAGGTGACTTTAAAGCAGGCCAAGCATTGGTAGAAACATACGGGGTAAAAGTTGACCAAGCTCTTTTGGCCGAGGTGTTGGAAAGATTTAACAAATTGGATGTGGCTCCCTACAAAGGATTTATTCAGCCCAAATTGGTGCCTGTAATGGATGGCGACAAAATAAAAGATGTGAAAATTGAGTACCCTACCGATTTTTCAAAGCAAATGCTTGAATACGGTAAGAACTATGGTTTCCTTAAGCCATAATACGCTTGATATGTAAACGAAGAAGGCCCCGCAGCTTGCTGCGGGGCCTTCTTCGTTTTATGGGTTATTCCTTTACCAGTTTAATCGTTTTGCTGTTATTTACACGCAAATAATAAACACCGGATGCCAGTCCGTCTATATTTAGGGGGGTATTAAAACCATAATTGGCCTCGAAAAATACCTCACGACCTGTTGCATCCAAAATGCTGATAGCTGCATTACCCTCACCTCCGGTAACCGTAATCGTATTGTTTGTAGGGTTGGGGTACACCGTAAACGATGTTTCGGCTATAGGTTCTATTGTTGTGGTGGGCACAGTGTAAGCAACCTCAAGTGTGGGGCGTTTGTTCGGGTCGGGGTTCTCAGTGCTTCCAAAAGCCACATTTCTATAAGGTTGTTCCTCCTTTAATTTCAATACCAAACCGTAATTGTTACCCGATGCAATAATATCTTTTATCACCTCTTTCACATCCACTGTATAAACCATATCCGAGCTGGTAAAAACAGTAGAAGAACCTCTGTTTACAGTAGTTGAAGATGGCTGGTTATTCCATGTGATAGTGTTTTCTGCCCACGATTGTGTAACACGTTCAACCCAAAAATCATTCTGTCCGGCCACAGGTACGGCTACAAAAGCAGCATCATAATAAAGATTCAAAGAGGCGGATGAGATGGTTGCATTGGCAGGGATTTGCGCTAAATCAATCCAAAGAAACGTTCTAATGATGGTTGGAGTACCACTTTGTGTCCATGCATACACATAGTGTACTTTTTCGTTAGCGTAATTGTTGTTTACAGCATAATTAATCGAGGCAACTTCAGAGTCTTTGCCTTTTACTGAATCGGCAACAATGGTAACAACAGTTTGTGCGTTTAGAACAGCACCGGCAAGCATTAGTGCCAGAGTGAGAAATAAGGGTTTCATAAAAATTGAGAATTAAGGTTAAAAAATAAATTCAACCTTATTGGGCTGCCTATTTGCTGTTGTTTATTTGTACTGATGCTCTACATACGTTCAGGTTTTATTGCTAAATGCAAATATATGATTAATAGGAATATAAGCTTCCCTAAATCGACTAATGTTCCAAAATCAGCTTACGTAACATATTAAGGGCAGTAATTGCTGAGCGCTCAATAACTGCTTGCCTTGTTCCGTGAAAGTTGAATTTTAAAGGCAATACCTTGTGTTTATTGGCTACAGCAATCCAAACAGTGCCAACCGGTTTTTCAGGGGTTCCGCCATCAGGGCCGGCAATACCACTGGTTGCAATGGCGTAATCGGTTCCCAATAGCTCAATTACACCGCGTGCCATTTGCTCTACCGTTTCACTGCTTACCGCACCTACAGTGGCAAGAGTATCAGCCTTCACACCAAGTTGCCCCATCTTCACTTTATTATCATAAGAAACCAAAGCACCCATAAAGTATGCAGAACTACCGGGTATGCTGGTAATCAAATGGGAGATATAGCCACCTGTACAACTTTCAGCAGTTGCCAGTGTTTGGTTACGTTCTTTAAGCAACCTGCCAATCAGTTGCTCAAGTTTTATGTCTTCGTCGGCAATCACATACTCACCTACAAGCTCTTTTACACGGGTAGTTATTTCTTCAAGTTCGGCCAGCATGGCGGTTTCATCTTCTCCTCTTGCGGTAAACCTTAGTCTTACCGATGTATAATGAGGCAGATAAGCCAGTTTAATATGTTTGGGCAGATTGTCCTCTACAGACTCAATCTTCTTTGCTAAAAACGATTCACCAATGCCTGCCGTCACAATGGTTTTATGAACGATGTGCTGGGTGTTGTCTAATTGCTCAAGACGGGGTAGCACAAAATTCTCCATCATAGATACCATTTCATACGGTACCCCCGGCATAGAGATAAAGATATGTCCGTCTTCTTCAAACCACATACCCGGTGCAGTACCTTGGTGGTTAAAAATGGTTACACAATTATCGGGCACCAATGCTTGCTCAAGGTTCACGTCCAGTATAGGCAAGTTGCGGGCTTCAAAAATTTTCCGGATATGCTCTTCTACAGCTATCTCTTTGCGCCAGCCGCTGTTAAAATAGGTGGCAAGGGTTTGCTTGGTAAGGTCGTCTTTGGTGGGGCCAAGTCCGCCCGTAATCAAAATAATGCGGGCGCGGGTTTTGGCATTATTAAGGGCACCAATAATATGCTCAACATTATCACTAATTGCTGTTTTTTGAACAACCTCAACACCTATTTTATTTAATTCACGGCCAATCCATGCCGAGTTAGTATCTACCACCTGCCCTATAAGCAGCTCGTCTCCAATGGTTATTATTTCGCAGTAGTTGTTCACAGTTTTATAGCGTTTTCGATTTCAAACCTACGGTTTTAATCCGTTCTAAAAATAAAAAAACAAAGGCCGTAAAAAGTTTTTCTCAGCCTTATTTATTTAACAAAAAAAGCAGCCCTTGGGCTGCTTTTCAAATTTATTTCGTCAAACTATTAATGTTCGTGTCCGTGATGATGGTTGTGTCCGTCACCTTCATGGTGTTCTTCTTCCTCTTCTTCAAGTCCGCCGCTTTGCGAAAGTATTTGTTGTATTTTCTCCAAACGGTTGCTTTCAGAGGCAGTAAGGCCGTTAGCCACTGCTTTTTGGTTCAATAATTTGTAAATGGGTACATACTTATCGTTTATCTGTTTGTTGATGCTGTACATCACAAACATCATAATCCAGTTACCGCTCATGTCTTGGCTTTGCAATAACTCTTGGCCTTTTAGCGTACGGTCTTCGTCACCATTCACCATGTGTGCACCTAAGCCGGTTGCCAATAAAAATACTCCGTCACCTTTAGCAGTTTCAAACTCTTTGGTAAACCAGCCCATGTAATCACCGGCACCGTATTTACCCAATATGTATAGGTAAAGTGAGCGCATTTGCTCGTTCTTCATTTTTACATATTCAGCTTCGGCAAATTTTACAGCAGTGGCACTATCAATGCGGGCAAGAGCTGATATTGCTTCACCGGCAACAAAGTACGACGAATCGTTCAACAACTTAGTAAAGATAGGAGCGTAGGTGGCGTCGTCCATTTCGCTGATGATATCAATCGCCTTAGCACGCACGGTAGATTTTTTATCACTTTCAGCAATTATACTGATACGACGGGCTAATTTCTCGTTGTTAGCAGCCATCTCAGCATCTTTAATAATCTTCAATGCCTTAAGACGTACTGACCAAAAACGGTCGCCCATAGCAGTTAACACCATGCTTTCTCCCATTTCATCACCGCTGCTCACAAGCTCTTCAGCTTTGGTGATTGCTTCCATACGGTCCATATACAAGGGGCCTTCTGTCAATTGTGCCAACCATTGCTCGTTGTTTTTGTATTCGGTTTTCTTGGCAAGCAACATCTTTTCAGCATCAAAGTTTACCCAACGTACTTTTCCTGCGGGGTTAAATTCAAAACGCTCAAAACTCTCATCAATAACTATCTCTTCGGTAGTTTTTCCGGTCTCAGTATAAATATCAACTTTCAAAGGCAGTTTATATACCGATGGAATGTTCTCACCGCTTTGTTGTTGGGTTACCTCAATCACATAAACACCGTTTTCTTCATCATAACTGTGGTTGATGTCCAACACAGGGTGGCCTGCACTGTAAAACCATTGGTTAAAGAACCAGTTAAGGTCTTCTCCGGTTACTTCTTCAACCGCAAGACGCAATTGGTGCATCTCAACCGATTTGTATTTATTTTGGGTTAGATAAATGTTCAATGCTTTAAAGAAAGCATCGTCGCCAACGTATTTGCGCAACATATGCAATACACGGCCACCTTTTTGGTAGCTGTGTGCATCAAACATATCATCGGGTTTATCGTGGTTAAAGCGAACTAATTCTGTTTTCTTCTCTTCAGCCTCGCTTAGGTAGCGGCTCAAATCTTCGTCAAGGTGTTCATCAGCTTCCTCACGACCATAAGCGTATTCTCTCCACAAGTACTCACCATAAGTGGCAAAGCTCTCGTTTAGCGGCAAGTTGGCCCAGCTTTCGGTAGTTACCAAATCACCAAACCAGTGGTGGAACAACTCGTGCGAAATCACATCTTCCATCGGTTGGTCAATGTGCATACGGTCGTCGTGTTGCAACATATCAAAGTGTATCACAGCTCCGGTATTTTCCATTGCACCCGATACAAAATCACGCACAACTATCTGGTGATACTTTTCCCAAGGGTAATCAACGCCTAGTTTTTTAGAGAAAAACTCAATCATTTTTGGAGTATTACCAAAAATCAGGCGGGCATATTTTTCATATTCCTTCTCCACATAGTAGTTCACCTCAATATTGCGCCATTTGTCTTTCACAATAGAGAACTTACCTACGGCCATCATAGCAAGGTAGGGAGCATGGGGAAGGTTTTGTTTCCAGTGGTCGGTACGCGTACCGTCTTTATTCACTTTTGATGCGATAAGCTTACCGTTACTTAGGGTAACGTATTGCGTATCCACCGTCATAATAATCTCTTGGGTAAAACGCTCGTTGGGAGAATCAAACGTAGGAAACCAGCACGATGAAGCTTCGGTTTCGCCCTGTGTCCATATTTGGCGGGGTTTGTTTTTGTCTTCCAACAAAGGGTTTATAAAGTACAAGCCTTTATCTTCGGTAATAGCTGCTTCAGCCTTCTCAGTATCAAGACCGTCTGAAGGCAATTCATTAGGTTTGGCAACATAGTTCACAAACAAGGTCAATTCCTCATTGGCTTTATATTCCCTACCCAACTTTATTTTAAGTTTGGCAAGGTTCTCATACTCATATTGTAATGGGGTAGTATTGTTCTTAGCATCCACCACAAATACTCCTAAAACGTCAAATCCTTTAGCATCCAACTCAACCGTTGATGTTGGGTAGAAATAAGGTTTTAGAGTGATATACGCCTTACCGTACATGTGTTGTTTTTCATAATCAAACTTCACATCCAGTTTAGTGTGGGTAATATCAATCGTGCGGGTTTTTGATGCCTGATAAGGAGCAAGGGTTTGTGGTTCAGGGTTCCAGTCGTAATCGCCTGTATATTCATCTCCACCGTCCCAAGCGGTAGTGTCGGTAGCCCATTCGGCTTCGGCTATTGCTTCCGCCATCGCTATTGAGTCCGCCATCCGGGCTTCATTGGCAGCGATTTCTTCCGCCGTAAGTTTCTTTTTAGATTTACAGGCCGCTACTGCTACAAGCCCTACCAAAAGCACCACAAGTAATTTGCGCATAAAGGGATTTTTTTAATTATGAGGTTTTGCTGATTTTTGAGAAATTTTTATCCAATGATAAAGGCAAAAGTAAACGATAAACACGATTATACAATTACAGATAAAGATAAACTAATCGAAATAAACGGCGAAGCTGTGCACCCTGATGTGTACCGTGTTGACGAAAAACGTTTGCACCTTTTGCTTGAAAACAAATCGTACAATGTAGAGATGGTGGGCTTTGATGCAGACACCAAAACCTACACCGTAAAAGTGAACGGGACTAAGCATACGGTAGCGGTAAAAGACCGCTTTGATATTTTGCTTGACCAAATGGGAATGGGCGCGGCTGCGGGAAGCAAGCTGAACGAAATTAAAGCCCCGATGCCCGGACTTGTGATAAAAACCTTGGTACACGCAGGCGATAGCTTTAAGAAAGGCGATGCGTTGTTGGTGCTTGAAGCCATGAAAATGGAAAACATTTTAAAAGCCCCTGCCGACGGTACTGTGAAAGAAGTGGTGGTAAACCCCGGCGACAAGGTGGAGAAAAACCAAGTACTTATTAAGTGCTAAAAAAGATTCCGATTAATCAATGTGGATGGGGTTAAACCCAATACTATTAAAATTACCTCCTTGCAAAGGACTTAAGTCCTCCGCAGGGAGGTAATTACAAAAGCGGCAGGCTTAAACCTGCCGTAATAAAATAGAACATAAACTATACTCTTACTATACTTCTCGGCGGCAGTTTTATTGTGTACACAAAAGTTTGCACTTTGGCCTAAGTGTTAAAATGTTTTACCCAAACCCATAAAACACCGCATTAACTTTGAGGGTTGCTGCAATTACGGGCTGTCTGCCTTCGTTATGCAGTATATAGTGTGTGGTGAAAAAGGCGTTTAAAATAATAGGGTATTTGGTGCTTGGCTTTGCAGGTCTTGTGTTACTGGGCATTGCAAGCATTTACATTTTCAGCAGGCCTATAAAAGATAAAGTTACCCAAAGCATCAGCAGCCAACTTGCCGTTAAAGTTGCCATTAGCGATATCGGTCTTTCTGCTTTCAAAAACTTCCCTTACATCACTGTTAGCTTTCAAAACATTCGTGCTGCTGAGTCTTCAAAAATTACAGGCTCACAGTTAATGACATTGCAAAGCCTCTCGGTAACCTTAAATCCTTTAAACCTTATACGCGGACAATACAGGTTTGAGGAAATTGTGTTGCAAAACGGCAAACTAAAAGCAGCACAAGACGGCGAAAAAAATAACTTCTCAATTTTTAAGCCCGATGGTGGCAAAGGCGGGGATAAATTCAAACTGGTGTTTGAAAAGATTACCCTTGCCAACATACAGTTGCAACACATTGATGTGCAAAAAGGCGATACCATTGGTGTATTAGTAAACAATGTGCAGTTGCAAGGCAGCTTTGATGAAAAAGAGTTTTTGGTAAACACCAAGGGCAGTATAGTGCCCCAGCAACTAAAATTCGACGGGCAAACATTGCGCATTGCCAAACCCGTTACCTTTCAAACCTCGTTTAAAGTTAACCGACCCGATACTTCATATAGTTTCACACAAACCAAACTTACGGTTGAAGATTTTAACTTCATCGTAAACGGTAAGATAACCACCCGCCAAAAAAGCAACCACATCAACCTGCAACTACTGGGCGATAACTTAGGGCTGCTGCAATTACTGGAATTAATCCCCAAAAAATACCTGCCCAACATCAGCGATTACCAAACCGATGGTAAGCTGGAATGCAGGGTGAGTGTTTTGGGTGAATTAGGACAGGGCAAAACCCCGGCGGTGGATGCCACGTTTAAAATTGCTAACGGCAGGCTTGCCAAAGCAGGATTGGACGTACAAATGACCGATATTCAGTTGTCGGGCAAATTGAAATACGAGCAACTAGGAGATTTTACATTATCGTCGTTAGAAATCCCTCAGATAAAAGCCTCGGTTAACGGTGAGCGTGTGCAGGGCGCGGTAAGTTTACTAAACCTATCCAACCCTATTGTAAAAGCTAAGATTGAAGGCACCTTCAACCTTAAGCAGTGGGCGCAGTTATTTAAACCGGAAAACATTGAAACATTAGAAGGGTTGGCTACTTTAAATCTTGAGATGGAGGGCAAAGTATCCGACTTTAACAAGAAAACAGAAACACTTCCGGCCTTATTTCAAGGGACACTAACTGCCAAAAATGTAAAGCTGGCGCTAAAAGGCAGCCCCTATAAGTACGACAATGTAAACGGACATTTATTTGCCGATAACAACCTCTTAGATATAGATACCCTGTATGCCCAAATAAACGGCAACTCATTGGGTATTAAAGGCAAAGCACACCACCTGCTGGATTATATGTTCAGCACAGGTAAGACCTTAGAGGTAGAAGGTCATCTTATCAGTCCGCACATTGATATTCCTTCACTGGCAGCCGTTGGCGGTGATAAGAAAACCGAAGACACCCTTGGATTCACCATTCCGGATAATATTACCTTCAAGCTAAAAAGCCACATTGCCAAACTCACCTTCAATAAGTTTCTTGCCCGCAACGTATCAGGCACAGTGGCGGCGGGCAATAAAGTGATTACGCTTCAAAACCTTGATTTTGATGCTATGGGTGGGTCGTTTGCCCTTAGCGGCAACGTTTTTGAAAAGACAGGCAAACAGTTTGTTATCAGTGCCCAGTTAGAGGCTCAGAAAGTTGACATTGAACAACTGTTTTACCAGTGCAACAACTTCGGGCAAAACCACATAACCTCCGAAAATTTAAAAGGAACGCTAACCACCCGTTTACAATTAGTCGCTCTGTTGGATAAATACCTGAATATCGACGTGTCGAAGCTATTTGTTACTTCACACTTGAGCATTACGGGCGGAAGATTATATAATTACGCCCCGATGCTTAAACTCTCAGGGTTTGTTGACGTAAACGATTTGAAAGACATAGCGTTTGAAAAGTTGGAGAACAATATCGAGATAAAGGATAACAGGATAATAATTCCTCAAATGGAGATTAAAAACAGTGCCTTGAATTTGTTGGCCGAAGGTTATCACACATTTGAAAACTACATGGAATACAAATTTAGGTTGAAGTTGAAGGATGTGTTGTCTAAGAAATTTAACAGGAAAAAAGCTTCGACGGGTAATTATGAAGAAGACAAAGAGGGGATAAACATTTTTATTTTGATGAAAGGCCCTGCTGACAACCCTACGGTAACGTATGACCGTAAAAGTGCCTTTAAAAATGTGAAGGAAAATATTAAGACTGAAAAAAATACGTTGTTACAGTTATTACGGGATGAGTTTGATATACAGAAGAAAGACACGAAGGACAGTGACGGAAAAACGCAGGATAAGAATAGAAAGAACGATGAAGAGGTAGAAGAGTGGGAAACTGACATACCCCGATGAAAGAAAAAATCAAAAACCTGCCGAATGTGGATTAAAGGGTATTGTTTTTGCTAACAAAAAACAGCACTTTTGCCCGTTGGTGGCTTAAAATATTATTGCCAATGATTAAGAAGACGTTCATATACTGGCTGGCGATAGCACTTATACTGCCCGCTTTTGCAGCAGCACAAACACAACCCGAGGATGAGTATCCGCGTGATATGTTGGCTGCGCTTGACAGTTTAACCGTGCTTTTGAACCAAAACTGCACCAAGGCGAATGCCGGTAAGTGTTTCGACCCATCTGTGGATGAGGAGAATACTGCCTCGTTGAGCCTTAACCCTGCTGATGTTCAAAAAACGTTGGACATGATGGAGTCTGGTATTCCATTAGATTACAACAAGCACGTTGAAGGGTTTGTGAACCTATATGCAGTAAGGAAGAAACAACTTACCGAACGCATCTTAGCCCTTTCTGAATACTACTTCCCCAAGTTTGAAGAAATATTAGACCGCGAAGGACTACCCCAAGAATTTAAATACCTTGCCGTGGTAGAATCTGCCCTGAACCCACAAGCCCAATCATGGGCAGGTGCTTGCGGTTTGTGGCAGTTTATACACAGCACAGGCTTGGCCTATGGGCTAAAAATCAACGGGATGGTGGATGAACGCCGCGACCCTGAAAAAGCTACTCTTGCTGCTTGTCAATACTTTAAAAACAGCTACGAGCTTTACGGCGACTGGTTGTTAGTAATTGCCTCATACAACTGCGGTCCCGGAAACGTTAATAAGGCTATCCGCAAAAGCGGTGGAAAACGCAGCTTTTGGGAAGTAATGAAATACCTTCCGAAAGAAACACGCGGATACGTACCTGCATTTATTGCGGTGGCTTATGTGATGAACAATGCCGAGCAATTGGGACTAAAACCCGCTGAGTTTGATATTCATGAGTTGGTTGAAAACGTTGAAGTTGACCAGTGGGTACACTTTGGCCAAATGAGCAAAGTGTTAGGCATACCCATGGAAGACCTTGAGTATTTAAACCCTGAATACCGCAAAAAAATTATTCCTGCCAGCACATCAAGCAAGCACACCATCACATTGCCCTATAAGTATGCAATGCGTTTTGCTGAATTGAAAGACAGTGTATATGCTACTCCTTTTAGTGATTACAGCAAAGAGGAAGAAGCTGAATACCTTAGCAAACGCGTAGTGCACAAAGTACGCAAAGGCGAAACCTTGGTGAAGATTGCTAAAAAGTACGGCGTCAAAACCAGCGACTTAAAGGCATGGAACATTATCAAAGGTAACTCGGTGAAACCGGGTAAGAAGTTGGTAGTGTATCAAAAGGTGAAAGTGAAACCTAATAGCAAACCATCGAAAGAAGACGAGGAAGTGGAAACCGAAGAGGAAGAAGTGAAAATGGCTGCCAAGGATAAACCAGCACCGATAGTTGTTGTGGTTGATAGTGCAAAAACAGCTGCCGCCGATAGTGCTGCACAGGCTGCTAAAACCCAAACTCCAAAACAAAAGCCAACCACCACCGTCAACACAATGCGCTACCACAAGGTAGAGCGCGGAGACACTTTATACAGTATCAGCAAGCAATACGGGCTTACCGTTGAAAAACTAAGAGTTTACAACCAGCTACCCAAAAATGCCGTTATTAAACCGGGCACCAAGCTAAAAATAACCCCCGGTAGCTGATTTACTTTATGAAAAACCCTGTAACGCTAATTGTATCGCTGCTTCTCCTTGTTGGTTTAAACTCGTGCGGAGAAGGAAAGAAAATTGATAAAAACCGTCCAAAGTTGCCCAATGCAATAGGGCACATGGGCGAGATAGCAATAGTAGGGGATGGGTTGTTGTTTGAAGGCACCGTCCGCGAAGCCTTCGATTCAGTCTTTGATATTCGTCAACCGCATTTATTTAACGACGAGGGCTATTTCCGCATTTTTGATGTACGCCCCGAAATGTTTCAAAGCGTCTACAAATCATACAGTACCCTGCTTATTATCAAGGTGCAAGATGATGGCTTTGATACCCGCAGAATATTACCGGCCCCCTATAACACACTTTCCGATTCGCTTAAAAAAGCCAACGATACAGCAGCTATCCGTATATACACCAAAAAGAACATTTGGGCGTATCCGCAGCAAGTAGTGTTTTTGTACGCCAAAAATCACGATGTTCTGCACCGTTATCTGTTAGACGGACGCAAAGCCATCCTTGATCTTATGTTGCGCACCGAGGCAGAAACCTTTGCCGTGGCCAACAAAAACGAACGTCAAGACTCAATAGGGAAGTTTATCAAACAAAATTTCGGTTTCACAATGGATGTGCCTACCAATTTCCGTGTTGCCCGTTACGAGGAAAAAGGCAACGGTAAATTTGCATGGATACGTCGCGAAACCCCGCATATTAGCCAAGGCTTATTAATATACACCCAGCCCTATACCCGTAAAGAACAATTAGGGGCAGAAGAAATGGTGCTTAGCCGCGATTCAGTGGTTGAGAAATACATCCCCGGAAGTGTTGACGGCAGCTACATGACTACCGAAAAAGCCTTTCCGTTTGCTACCAAAGCGTTTGAGTTTAACGGTAAGTATTCAGTTGAATTACGCGCACTTTGGAAAACCGAAGGCGAGTTTATGGGCGGGCCTTTTTACAGCATCACAATGATTGACGAAGCCGCCAGTCAGCTAATCACCGTTGAAGGTTTTGTGTATTCTCCCCGCTACGATAAAACCCAATACCTGCGCCAAATGGAAGTGATTGTGAAATCACTGTCGTGGCAGTAATCTTATTCTTTTACGAGATTAGATCTAAGCAAAAACTTAGTAATGATATTTACAAGCAATGATGATTATAGCATCATCAGTTACTTTATAAACCAAACGGTGTTCAAGGTTTATTCTTCTTGACCAGTAACCTTGTAATTCATGTTTTAGTGCTTCAGGTTTGCCTGAGCCTTCAAAAGGATTACGTATGGTTTCAAGAATTAAAGCATTAATCTTTTGAGTAATTTTTTTATCAAGAAGTTGCCATTCTTGGTATTGTTCAAATGCCTTAAGCGAAAACGTAACTTTTCTCATCCAATCTCATCGATTTGAGAAAAGCTGAAAGACTTTGTTTCACCATCTTCTACCTGTTTTATTGAAGCCATCAACATATCTCTGTTTGCTCCATTTTGCAGCAAGTAGTCGGTTTCATCTATATCCACATCAACAGTAAGGGTAATATTCTTTCCTTTAAACATCTTTTTTAATGCTTCTAGAAAATCTGGATTTAACTCCTCAGCCTTGATGTGAAAAATACTTGTCATAAGTAACTCAAATATACAAAATTCAAGCCTAAAATAATAGCTTACCCAATCTTCAGTCCCAACTCAACCAATTGCTTGGGATTAATTGCACTGGGGGCTTCAATCATGGTATCGCGGCCGGCGTTGTTTTTAGGGAAGGCCATAAAATCACGGATACTGTCGGCACCGCCAAACAGTGAGCACAAACGATCGAAACCAAAGGCCAAACCACCGTGCGGAGGGGCTCCGTATTCAAAAGCGTTCATCAAAAAGCCAAATTGCTCTTGTGCTTCTTCTTTAGTAAAGCCCAGCAAATCAAACATACGGCTTTGCAATGCCTTATCATGGATACGTATAGAACCGCCGCCAATCTCAACACCGTTTATCACCATGTCGTAAGCATTGGCACGCACAGCACCGGGTTTGGTATCAATCAGGCCAATGTCCTCGGGTTTGGGTGAAGTAAAGGGATGGTGCATAGCAAAGTAGCGACCTTCCTCCTCATTCCATTCCAACAACGGGAAATCCAATACCCATAGTGGTGAGAACTTGTTTTTATCGCGCAAGCCCAACTGGTTAGCCACTTCAAGCCTCAAATCGCCCAATGCTTTTTGGGTTTTTTCGATAGCACCGGCAAGTATCAAAATCAAATCACCTTCTTCGGCACCAAAGGCTTTCACCCATTCTTGCTTTTGCTCAGCAGTAAAAAATTTATCTACGGTAGTTTTCAGCTCGCCGTTTTCCATTTTGCCCCAAATCATACCGCTCATGCCGCGTTTAGGGTCTTTTACAAAATCGGTAAGCGCATCCAGTTGCTTACGGGTGTAGGTGGCACAACCTTTGGCGTTTATCCCTGCTACCAACTCAGCATTGTCAAACACTACAAAACCGGTAGGTTTTTGCATAATGCCGCCTTCATCGGCTACCAACTCCACAAACTTCATATCAAAACGGGTATCAGGCTTATCGCTACCGTAATAGCGCATAGCATCTGCATAAGTCATGCGTGGAAACTCATCAATCTCAACACCTTTTACGGTTTTAAACAAGTGGCGGGTCATACCCTCAAACGTGTTCAAAATATCCTCCTGCTCCACAAAACTCATCTCGCAGTCTATTTGTGTAAACTCAGGCTGACGGTCAGCACGCAAATCTTCGTCCCTAAAACATTTCACAATTTGGTAGTAACGGTCAAAACCTGATACCATCAACAACTGCTTAAATGTTTGGGGGCTTTGGGGCAACGCATAAAACTCACCGGGGTGCATACGCGAAGGCACCACAAAATCCCTTGCACCTTCAGGGGTCGATTTGATTAGCACAGGCGTTTCTACCTCAATAAAATTTTGTCCGTCAAGATAATTACGGGTTTCACGCGCCAATTGGTGGCGTAACTCCATATTGCGACGTACCACATCACGGCGCAAGTCCAGATAGCGGTACTTCATACGCAGCTCGTCGCCGCCGTCGGTATTTTCTTCAATAGTAAACGGGGGTGTTTTCGCTTCATTTAATATAGTAAAGCTATCCACCAATATTTCAATTTCGCCCGTAGGCATTTTTAAATTCTTGTTGCTGCGTTCGGCTACTTTACCACGTGCCTGTATCACAAACTCGCGACCAAGTTTACGGGCTTCTTCACAAAGGGGAGCGTTGGTTTCCATGTTAAACACCAACTGAGTAATCCCATAGCGATCTCGCAAATCAACAAACGTCATACCGCCCAAATCGCGCGATTTGGCCACCCATCCGGCCAGTGTAACCTCATTGCCAATATTGTTAATCGTAAGTTCTCCGCAAGTTGTTGTTCTAAACATGGTATTTTCTAAAAAGTGCAAAAATAGCAATGATTATCTATCAAACCCCAAGCAAGTTGTTTTTTGAGAAAAGACTTTCCTTCCGTTTTTGTGAGGTTTAAACATTAATTAATTGAAACTATTGAGCCGAAATTGAGCAAATAATAAGTTTACCAAGGACTTTAGAGATACTGTTTAACTATCAACACATTGTTACACAACTGTATAAATCTTTTGCACGATAAAATTGACGGGTGTTAACAAAACGCTAAATTTGCGCAACCAAAAGATAACCCACCCACAAAAATGACTTTGATGAGATTTAAAGCTCTCGAAACTGCCCAAAGCCGTACCCCGGTAAAAGTTGAATTCCCCTCTCCTAAAATTTCGGATTATTATGGTATGAATGTGTTTGGCGAATCAGCGATGCGCCAATTTCTTGGAAAAGAAGCCATTAAAGCCATTAATGATGCTAAAAATGAAGGATTGAAAATTGACCGTAACATGGCCGATGTGATTGCCACCGGTATGAAACAATGGTCGATGTCTAAAGGTGCTACGCACTACAGTCACTGGTTTCAACCACTAACAGGAGCTACTGCTGAAAAACACGATGCTTTTTTTGAGCCAATTGATGTAACCTCATCAATGGAGCGTTTCTCCGGCAATGCCCTTGTACAACAAGAACCTGATGCATCAAGTTTCCCCAGCGGAGGCTTGCGCAACACTTTTGAGGCACGCGGTTATACTGCATGGGATCCCTCATCACCCGCTTTTGTGATAGGCCGCACCTTGTGCATACCTACCATATTTGTATCATACACCGGCGAGGCGCTCGACTTTAAAGCTCCTTTGCTAAAAAGCCTGCACTTTATGGATACTGCTGCCACCGCAGTATGTAAGCTGTTTGATAAGAACGTAGATAAAGTAACTACCTCATTAGGTATTGAGCAGGAATATTTTTTGATTGACGAAGCATTGTACTATGCCCGTCCCGATTTGATGCTTACCGGCCGCACCCTTATGGGATATTCATCGGCCAAAGGTCAGCAGTTAGAAGATCATTACTTTGGCTCAATACCCGACAGGGTAATGGCCTATATGGCTGATATGGAAACCGAGGCCCTTAAATTGGGTATTCCATTGAAAACACGCCACAACGAGGTAGCACCCGGCCAGTTTGAGTGCGCCCCACAATTTGAAGAAGCTAACCTTGCCGTTGACCACAACCAATTGTTGATGGATGTGATGGAGAAAGTGGCTCGTCGTCACCACTTCAAAGTGTTGTTGCACGAGAAACCTTTTGCAGGCATTAACGGTTCAGGTAAACACAACAACTGGAGTTTGATTACAAGCACAGGTGTAAACTTGCTTTCACCCGGAAAAACTCCCCTAAACAACCTGCAATTCCTTACCTTCTTTATTAATACCATTAAAGCGGTTGACGACCACGCTGACTTAATGCGTGCAAGTATTGCTTCAGCTTCAAACCAATACAGGTTAGGTGCTAACGAAGCTCCTCCGTCAATCATCTCTATATTTATAGGTACACAACTTAGCAATGTGCTGGAGAGCTTTGAAAACAGCCTAAGCAATAGCGAAGACAATACCGGAGGCTCAATCCATGTAAACAAAATCCCTGAGATTTTGATGGACAATACCGACCGTAACCGTACCTCACCTTTTGCCTTTACCGGTAACAAGTTCGAGTTTAGGGCTGTGGGTTCACAAGCCAACTGTTCTTCGCCGATGATTGTGTTAAATACTATCGTAGCCGATAGGTTAAAACAGTTTAAAGCCGAAGTGGACAGCAAGGTACAAGCAGGACAAAACCAAGAAGAAGCTATTGTTGAAATATTGCGTCGTTATGTAAAAGAATCTAAAAAAGTAATTTTTGAAGGTAACGGATACAGCGATGAGTGGGCAGAAGAAGCTGCACGCCGCGGTCTTAGCAATATTAAAGATGTACCCACAGCGTTGCACGTTTATACTTCTGAAAAATCGAAGAAAGTGTTTGGAGAAAACAATATCCTTAACGAACGCGAGTTGGAAGCCCGTTACGAAATATTGTTAGAAGATTTTGTGAAGAAAGTTCAGATAGAGTCTCGTGTGTTGGGTGATATGGCAAATACCTACATCATTCCAGCAGCTATCAGCTTCCAAAACAAAATAGCTGATTTTGCCACCAACATGAAAAACCTTGGGTTGCCTGAAGAAGACTACAAAGTAGCCTTGGACGCACTTAAAGAATCAGCGAGCCATGTAAGCACTATTAAAACTGCGGTTTACAAAATGGTTGAAGAACGTAAAGTGGCAAACAACCTTCCAAACACCGAAGAAAAAGCGGATGCATATTCACAAAAAGTGAAACAATACTTTGATGTGATACGCAAACACTCGGATAAATTGGAACGCATTGTTGAAGACGCACAATGGCCTTTGCCAAAGTATCGCGAACTTTTGTTTGTGAAATAAGACAAACAAGGAGTTTATATACTCATTTATCAAAAATGCCCGAAGAGAAACTCTCTCTCGGGCATTTTTAGTTTGCTGTCTAATAGACGATTACGTTAAAATTTGCTAATTCTTAAGAATATTTTTGACCTGAACTGTATCTTTTACCTTACTACCCGATTATAGTATCAAAACAAAAACAGAAAGTCCTTTTTACAGAATAGATGTCTAAAAATTTAAAAAAACTTGCAAAAGCATATCTATTTGCTGATTTTTGACTTTTAACACATAATTCAATTAAGCTAAAATACAGGCTTGGTATGAGAAATAAACCTATTAAACTTTTTACGTTCCTTTTAGTTCTTACTTCGGTCCTTACAGCGTGTAGCAAAAAGACACGTGTAGAAGCCGACAAAGCATGGGATGTGAGGTCATACTCGGAAGCGAGGGAGATATACAAAGAGATTTTGAGCGATTTGCCCAAAGAAGACCGTGGTCCCGTTGCTTTTAGAGTTGCAGAAGCCTATCGATTGGTAAATGATTACAAAAACGCTTTACGTTGGTACGAACGCGCTGAAAAAGAAAAATACGGTCCCGAAGCATTGTTGATGCAGGCTGATATGTTGAAGCGCCAGGAAAACTATACCGAAGCCATTATCCGTGTTAACAAATACCTTGCTGAAAGCCCCAAAGACGAATATGCAAAAAAACTGCTTGAAGGAGCAGAGTTAGCCCTTAAATGGATGCAATCACAAGAGTGTATCTTGTTTAAGGTAGAAAACGTTAAAAAACTAAACAGCCGTTATTCTGACAACTGCGCAGTTCCTGTGAAAAAGGAATCTATCATCTTCACCTCAAACCGTGATGAAGGTGTTTCTGACAGAACATACAAATGGAGCGGTGGCGGTTTCTTTGATTTGTGGGTAGCCCCGATAAAGAAAAAACGCGGTGAGTTTACCATTGAAAGCCCTGAACCTTTGAAAGGACCAGCCAACGGTAAATTTAACGAAGGTTCAAGTGCACTAAACTCAAAGGGTTCAGTAATGTACTTTACCCAGTGCGGTGGTAAAGACGGTAAATTAACTACTTGTCAAATATTTTCAAGCGCTAAAAAAGGTAAAGACGAATGGGATGAACCCATCATGCTTTCATTCTGCGATACCGGCCATACTTTCGGGCACCCAACTGTATCTGCTGACGGGAAAGTAATGTACTTCTCATCAGATATTGATGGCGGCTACGGTGGCAAAGATATTTGGATGGTGCGTGAAGTAGGTCGTGGTAAAGATTGGAGCAATCCTATCAACCTTGGTCCAGCTATCAACACAGAAGGTGATGAAATGTTCCCTTCAATTGCCCCTGACGGTACTTTGTATTTCTCATCAAACGGCCACGTAGGTATGGGCGGTTTGGATATGTACAAAACAACAGGTACAGGTAACGAATGGAGCACTCCTGAAAACCTTAAATATCCTTTAAACTCGGGTGGTGATGATTTCTCACTGGTTTATAAAACCGACGAGCCTCAGTCAGGCTATTTATCATCAAACCGTACAGGCGGACGTGGTGATGATGATATCTGGGAATTCTTCCCAATCCCACAAACCTTTAAAATTACAGGCCGCGTATTGGATTGCGATACCAAGCAACCTATTGAAGAGGCTGCTGTATTTATCTCAAACGATAAAGATGCTAATAAAATAACCCTGCGTACTGATAAAAACGGTTTCTACTCACAAGTACTTACCCAAGAGGTTAGCTACGAGCTTTCAGCCGATAAAAACGAAGCCTTTTATATAGGTAGCAAAACTGCTTACCAAAGCACCAAAGGTCTTATCTGCTCAAAAGAGTTGGTACAAGACTTTGAAATGTGTCGCTTGTGTTTGGATTGTATGTTTAACGTACGTGGTATCCTTTACGATTTGGATATGGCAAACATCCGTCCCGATGCGGCTAAAATCCTTGACGACTCTGTGGTAGCCTTGATGAAACGTTTCCCAACAGTAACGATTGAATTAGGTTCTCACACCGACTGTCGTGCAAGTGCTGATTATAACCGTGATTTGGCTCAACGCCGTGCTGATTCAGCAGTAGCGTATATCATCTCTAAAGGTATCGACTCAGCAAGGCTGGTTGCAAAAGGATACGGTGAAGATTCACTTTATCTTAAAAAATGTAAGTGCGAACTTTCTGACTACGAGCGTATCTGTACAGAAGCCGAGCATCAGCTAAACCGCCGTACAACTGTTCGTATCACCGGTACTAACTACTATACCGCAGCTGAGAAAAAACGTAGGGAAGAACAACGCAAGATTGAAGAAGAGCAACGCAGGCAACAAAATGCTAAACCTGAGGCTCCTAAAACAAAAGACGATAAAGAAAAAGAACGTCAGAAAAAGCAAGAAGAGCGCGAGCGTAAGAAAAAAGAGAAAGAAGAAGAGCGTAAGAAAAAAGCTGACGAGCGCAAAAAGAAAGCTGACGAAAAGAAACGCCAGCAAGAAGAAAACAAAAAGAACAAACAAAAGGATAAGAAATAATCCTGACGTATAAACCAATTAATCGCAAAGGCCACCGCAAAACGGTGGCTTTTGTATTATTATCTCACCCTAAAAACGCGTATTTTCGCATACCAAATTTAACTAATACAATGACCGAACAAGCAGCTTTGAAAACAGTAGCCCTAAACGATTTACACATATCACTCGGAGGTAAAATGGTGCCATTTGCAGGCTACAATATGCCTGTACAATACAGCAACCTTATCCAAGAGCACTTGCAAGTGCGCAATTCAGTGGGTGTGTTTGATGTTTCGCACATGGGCGAGTTTTATCTTAAAGGTGAAAAGGCGCTTGAGTTGATACAAAAAGTTACCAGCAACGATGCTTCGGTGCTTGTTGACGGTAAAGTGCAATACAGTTGCTTGCCGAACGATAAAGGTGGTATTGTTGATGATTTATTGGTGTACCGCTATGCCGCCGATGAATACTACTTGGTAGTAAATGCCAGCAATATCGAAAAAGATTGGAATTGGATTAGCAGCCACAACACTTACGGTGTTGAGATGCAAAACCTAAGCGACCAGTACAGCTTATTGGCAGTACAAGGCCCTAATGCAATCAAAGCGTTACAAAAACTGACCGATGTTAATCTTTCATCGCTTGAGTATTATAGCTTTACAATAGGCACAATGGCCGGTATAGAGCAAGTGATTATTTCAAATACAGGATACACCGGTGCCGGTGGATTTGAATTGTATGTGATGAATGAAGATGCAAGCAAACTATGGGATGCTGTATTTGAAGCCGGAGCAGAGTTTGGGATACTTCCTTGCGGTTTAGGTGCACGTGATACCCTACGCCTTGAGATGGGCTTCTGCTTGTACGGAAACGATATAAACGATGAAACTTCGCCCATTGAAGCTGGTTTGGGATGGATTACCAAATTCACCAAAGACTTTATAAAATCAGACTACCACAAAGGTTTGAAAGAGAATGGTGTAAGCAAAAAACTGGTAGGTTTTGAAATGATTGACAGGGGAATACCTCGCCAGCACTATGCAATCCAAGATGCTGACGGTAATGTGATAGGTGAAGTTACATCAGGTACGCAATCACCAAGCCTAAACAAAGGTATTGGTATGGGTTACGTACAAACTTCCTTTGCTAAAGCCGGAACGGAAATCTTTATTAATATCCGTGATAAGGCTATCAAAGCACAGGTAGTTAAAACTCCCTTTTTAAAACAATAAAAGTTTAAGCACTTTGTGAGGGTGTAAGGGCAAAAAATTGTATATCTTGTAAATACGAATAAACTATGAAAAAGATTTTTTTGCCCTTATTACTGCTTTGCATAATTCAAACGGCTTTTGCACAAAAAGGTCGTACAGCGGATAGCCTTCGCAATACATACAACCGTGAATTTTTATTAAACCCCCTACCGTTTTTTGTAGGCGGCTTTGAAATTGGCTATGGTATTATTAACACCAAAAGCCGCAGCTTGCGCTTTATTGGGGGGTACTACTTTTCTGAAAATCCTGGCGCATACAACGACGAAGAACCTCTATCATCATCCCCTACTTATGTGCGCAAAAATATGGAGGGTGCAAGGCTTGAGGTGCAATACCTGTTGATGAAGCCCACCACAAGCGGTATGCGTTTTTATGGCGGACCTTACGGCGTTTTAAAAACCATAAGCATGGACGTTAGTAGAACCATTAACGGGTCATCAACGGTTACAACGCTCAACTATAAAGCAAGGGCAACAGCTATTAGTGCAGGTATTGTATTGGGGATGCGTCAATACGTAATGGATAACATTTTCTTTGATGCCTATATAGGAGGCGGAATTAATATTCCCGTTTCAAGCGAAAAGATAGACGATGTACATCTTGATGTAGTAAATCCTTATAAACGCAGTATCAATCCACGAGCAGGGCTTACATTCGGCTACGCATTATAATCTTAGGAGTATGAAAAAATGGTTAATAGTTGTAATACTAAGCATTATTACGTTTAGTGTGCACGCCCAGCAAAGTAGCAAAAGAGACTCAGCGCTTAACGAATACCGAAACGAATTCATTCTTAATCCATTGCCGTTTTTTGTAAGTGGTTTCGAGCTTGGATACGGAGCCATTTTTCCTGATGGGTTTAACTTCAGGGTGATTGGAGGGTATTATATTTCAGAAAGTGCCTCCTCTTACAGTGATCAATTTAAGAACATGGAAGGGTTTAGAGTAGAGTGCCAGTATTTAGGACTTAAGCCCGTTAAATCAAGCTCACGTTACTATTTGGGCGGATATGCCAACTATAAACAAATCAGCTTAGAAAAGGAATCTCCGCTAAATTCAAGCAGGTTTGATAAGCTCCATGCCTCAGCAGTTGGATTTGGGGTGCTCTTAGGCGTAAGACAATACAACAGTGGCGGTTTTTTCTTTGATTTATACTTAGGTGGGGGCCCCACTATCAGCATTGATGCCACCAATGCCGAAGAGGCTCATATACCCCTTGTAAACCCCTACAAACGCAGTATTAATCCACGTGCAGGCATGAGTATTGGGATTTTGTTTTAAAGAAACTTTATAAAATCTTTTTGAAAGCGGCTCTCGCCGCTTTTTTTGTTATTTTGAGTTATGCAAGGAGTATGGACAGCATTTGGGACAAAAGAAGCTAGTGTATTTATAGATTTGCTTCATAGAAATGGTATTACGCCTCACATAAAAGAGGAGAATGCAGAATGGAAGGCGCACTTAAATTTAGATACGGGAAGCAAGATTATTAAAGTATGTGTGGACAGCTTTAAGATGCAGGGGGCTCAGAACATCATAGAAGAATATTTGAATAGTGAAGAAGGAGCTGTTGAAATAAGTGAAAACTTATTTGACATATTCACTGACGATGAACTTATGTATGCAATTCTTTTTAATTCATTAGAAGGCACTACGAATAGTTTTTATAAAGAACTTAATAAACGTGGCTGGACCGATGCGAGTATAGAAATGAAGAAAGAAGAGATTATAAAATCGTTATATATTAAAGAAAGAGGCAGTGACTTCGCCCTTTTTATTGGGTTTATGGGGGTATTAGCAGGAGGAGTAGTAGGTATCGTAATGGGCGTGATATTATTCTTTGCAGGCAAGAAACATCCTATTACTAGAGAAGGTTTTAGCAAATACGACAAACTAACAGATAAGTATGCAAAATTAATGATTGCCAGTGGCGGCCTTGTATTACTTGGGTTTATTATACTATATGCAAAAAACAACTAACAAGTAAGCACTGATAAGGAATAGAGGGAAGCAGTGCTGTTTTTTAAGGCTCATCAATTTTGTTTTATAGCACCGTGCTATAAAACAACAAACCCCACATAATTGCGGGGTTTGTTTAAATATACATCCGAAGTTTTAATAGATAAAATCATTGTTTCGGTACGAACCAAAGTTTCTGTACCAGTTGGGGTATGATGTACCGCCCGACATTGCCCAATCATCAAAGTAATTATAGGCTTGCAAAATGCTCGACTTCTCTATTGGGTAAGCAAAGTTTTCAGGTATTTGCATTGCCCAAGGCAACCCTTGCGCATTTTTATAATACACACCGTTTGAAGGTACCGAACGGTCGTCTCTGGTGCCAAATTTAGTTTGGTCAGCAAGCGAAGTAGGCTTGTGGTTAGCCATGTGTACTTCAAGACCACGTGTTCTATTTACAATAATAAAGGGGTTAAATTCTTCAAACACTGCCCTGCTGTCATCAATAGCAGTGGCAAAAGTTACCGACGTGAAGTTAGTATCCGATGCACAGAAAGGATTAGCCTTAATGGTATTAAACATAGAGCCGCCCTTACGGTATAGGTAAGGTTCAGGTGAATCAAAGCAAATAATAACAGCCTTCGCTTGGTTTGCTTCAGTTCCGTTAGGGTTACGGTTGATATAACTCCTCACAAACGATTGACCTGATACGCTCAAAACCTCGTTGGGATATATATTATCAAGGCTAAAGCCAAAAGCATTATCAAAACCTGCACCAATGGCACGAGGTTTAATTTTTGTCTTATAATCTACCACCGTATTGCCGGCATTGTAAACCTTGTGCACGTTAAACGCAACCACCAAGTCATTATAATCGTAGTCACCTTTTGATGGCCACAAATCTTCAAACACAATGTTTGAACACGTAGTAGCACAAGGGTAAAAACGGTTGAATGCGCGGGTAGGGTCATTTGGGTAGCCATCCAATACGTCAGGCACACCATCGCTATCAGCATCGGCAACCACAAGTACACCAAAGCCCTCATTGTTACATGAGTTGGTAGCTAAGTAGCCGCTGCACGAAAGTTGAGCAGGAGAGGTATAAGTGGCACCGTTGGTTTCAACACCATTATTATCACAATAGTTAATCTTACCTTTTACAGTACTGCCACTGTTTAAAGTACTAACACTGGTAACTTTTACATAACTGGTGTTAGTTCCGGTACCGTTAATCTCACCGGTGCTGGTAAGGTTGGCAGTACTTAACAAAGCACCGTTTTGTAAGGTAGCTTTAGCACCCGATGCAAGTGTGGTAGTGCCTATTACCTTAGTATAACTATTGCTGGTAAGTGTACCGTTTACAATCAGGTTATTAGTGGTTGAAAGATTACAGTAGTTGTATAGGTTTTTGCCTGAGTTAACAGTCACATTGTTATTTACTGTAACGTGGTCGTAGTTGGTAAATGTGTTCTCTACATTTAGGTTGTTAGATACGTATAGCTTTCCGAAGTTACCGAATGAACCCGTCGAAGTAACGGTAAGCGAGCAGAAAATACGCATATGACCGTGGTTTTCAGTAATGTTGTTGGCATCATAGCAATTGTTAACCATCAAGCTGTCGCTCCAGTTATATAGTTGCGTAGAAGAGCTGTTAGAAAGTATCTTATCAATGGTAACAACAGTACGCTCTAATATGTACATACGCGAGCTGTTATTTAAAGTCAAGCTGTCAAGCGTGCCTGATGCACAAAACTTCACAATACCGCCGTTCATGGTCAATTTACCGCTAAATGTACCGGTTATACAGGCAACACCGCTGTTAATTACAAGGTTACCGCTGTAATTGTTGTAAGTAGTAGCGCAACCGCTATTACAAGTCAATCCCGAACCTTTGGTAAACACATATGCATTAGGCTCGGCTCCGTTATCAAACAACTTGGTTACAAACTTATTGGCAGGTACTTTTTCGTAGGTTTTGTTACCGCTCAGGTCAACTTTTTCAATGTAAATGAACTCTTGAGTAGCATCTACACGCATTTTAGCAGTAAACTCATGTTTATCATCGGTCATACCCTGTATAGAAAGTTTGCCTGTGCTGGGCTCATCTATGTAGATATTAATACCAAAACGCTCCTCGGGGAAACTCGGGTTAGCAATCTTCACACGTATGTACAGATCCTTAGTGGTTTCAAAGTTGAAGTTTGAAGGCACTATCAATTTATCTATATCAGTAACATGGATAGAGTTATCTGGTCCGCTACCGTCATTTTTAGACGGCTGGTCCCTCTTGCACGAAGCAAGCAGCACAGGGATGGTTAATGCCGTCAAAAAAAGTTGCTTAAGTTTCATCGATCTCAAAAGTTTATTCCTAATTAACAATACGAAGGTATTTAGCCGCCAACGTCTATAAAATTACTTTTTTATAAGTGGCGGCTATTTTATGTGAGTGGCGGTCAATTGCAAAAACACGGTATAAGTGGTCTCAATCTTTGAAAACACTACAAAATCGACCACTAAAAAGGACAAAAGTAAACTGTTTGAAAATTTGCTGTAAATATGGAGTTAATTGTTTGATAATATGAGTAAATAAGGCAATGGATGAACGTAATTTATTTTGAATTATATGATTGATTTATAGTGGAATGTGTTCAAATTTATGAAATAAACACCTTGTATTATAAGCGAAAGTAAAACAACCACTTACAATAGCATAATGGCATATCCCAAACACAAAAGGTAACGGTAAAGAACAAGTGTGAAATACCCACGGGCAATGGTTATCTTTGCCCGCGATTTTACAAACTCCTTTAGCATGAAAACTGTATATGTGATAGATGCTCTTCGCACTCCAATTGGTAAGTACGGCGGCACACTTTCAACCATAAGGCCTGATGACATGGCTGCTTACGTGATAAAAAAACTGATTGAGCGCAACCCGCAAGTTGATGTTACCGAAATAGAAGACGTAATATTTGGGGCAGCCAACCAAGCAGGTGAAGACAACCGTAACGTAGCTCGTATGGCATTGTTGCTGGCAGGATTGCCCGTAACCATACCCGGTGCTACAGTAAACCGTTTGTGTGCCAGCGGCCTTGAAGCGATACAACAAGCCGCCCGCAGCATTGCTGCCGGTGTTGGTGAATTATACATAGCAGGCGGGGTAGAAAGCATGAGCCGTGCCCCCTTTGTAATGGCTAAATCGTACGAAGCGTTTAACCGTCAGCCTGAAATTTACGATACTACTATAGGGTGGCGTTTTACCAACCCTGCACTATCGGCATTATACTACCCGTATGTAATGGGCGAAACTGCTGAAAACGTTGCAGAACGCTGGGGAATAAGCCGCTTGGAGCAAGATGAATTTGCAGCAAATACCCAAGCCAAATACCAAAAAGCACACGAGGCAGGTAAGTTTGCGCAAGAGCTTGTGCCTTATATAATACCTCAACGCAAAGGCGAACCTATTGTGTTTGCAAAAGACGAACAACCCCGTCTATCAAGCGTTGAAGTGTTGGGCGGTTTGAAACCTGCATTTAAGAAAGACGGCACTGTTACCGCAGGTAACTCATCAGGAGTAAATGATGGTGCCTCGGCATTGTTATTAGCTTCTGAAGAGGCAGTTAAAAAGTACAATTTAAAACCCATTGCACGCATTGCCGGATACGGAGTGGCAGGGGTTGACCCTGCTATTATGGGGATAGGCCCTGTACCCGCATCGCAAAAAGCATTGAAGCGTGCAGGAATAACTACCAACGAACTTGATTTGGTAGAGCTAAACGAAGCCTTTGCTTCACAATCAATAGCCTGTATCCGCGATTTGAACCTCGACCCTGAAAAAGTAAACGTAAACGGTGGTGCGATTGCTATAGGCCACCCGTTGGGATGCAGCGGAGCGCGTATCACAGCAACATTATTGCACGAAATGCAAAAACGCGATGGAGCCCGTTATGGTCTTGCTACTATGTGTATCGGAGTAGGACAGGGAAGTGCCATTGTGTACGAGAAAGTATAAGCCTGATTTTTTTTTGCACCTCATTAAACCTTTTTAAATACGGGGCATCCAATACTGAATTTGGAGTGCCCCGTATCCATTAATGTGCAAACATTGATTGACAAAAGGGCACGAAAGTTGCCGATTTTTATATATTTGCATCCATTCTTAACCACATCAAATGAAGAGTAAACAACTGGTAGTTTTATTTTTAGCACTGGTATTTTCTGCCTCAATTCCTGTTGGTGCGCAGGACAATGTTAAAAAAGCAAAAGAAATATTAAATAAATTAAGTAAAACTTATAAAGGTTATAAAAATATTAAAGCCGGTTTTACAATTACTTCTGAAAACCCCGATAAAACCAAGGTGTCACAGGCCGGAACTATTTGGATAAAAAACAAAGAGTTTAAAATCGAGATGACCGACCAAGATATTATGTGTGATGGAAAAACCATCTGGACGGCTCAGAAAGAAGTAAAAGAAGTAACCATTAAAGATTACAACCCATCGGCCAACGAAATTCAGCCTTCGCAAATATTTTCGCTATGGGAAAAAGGCTTTGATTATGTATGGGTTGAAAAGGTGACCGAAGGCGGTAAAAGCCTTGATGTAGTTGACCTTGTGCCAAAAGAAGGGAAAGATACCAAAGACTATTCTAAGGTTAAACTAAAAATAAATACTGCCACCAATACAATAGCAAGCTGCACAATCATTAAGAAAAACGGTGTTAAAATATCGTACGCTATTACTACACAAGAGAGCAACTTGAAATTGGATAAAAAGTATTTTGAAATGGACGTAGAAGCTAAACGCAAAGCAGGCTACGACATTGTTGATTTACGCAAAAAGAAAAAGAAATAAGTTATTGTAACTATATATATTGAAAACCGGGCTTGCCCGGTTTTTTTATGCCCCTACTTTTTTGCTAATTCTTTTACCGCATTTACCAAAGCCTCCAAGTGTTGGCGGGTTGTGTACAGATGGGGAGTAACGCGAACACCGTTCACAGCCGGGGTTTCAATGCCTACCGTAAATACCTTGTAGTTATCATACAAAGCGGCAGCAAGCTGCGTAGGCGTATAGCCCTTTAGTGCAAAGTTGGCAATGGCTCCCGTACGCTCGTTTTGAAGGGGTGTATTGAAACTTACGCCATCCACACCAGTAAGTTGTTCTACCCAATAGTTTTTTAACGAACGGAGATACTCCATTTTGCGGGCACTTCCGATGATGGTATGAAATTTAATAGAGGCACTCAAGCTTAGATGAATCGCTGTGTTATGGGTCCCAAATCGTTCAAACTTGCGTATATCGGTTTTGGGCCGGCTGGTTTCGCCAAACAATGGCCACACCTTTTCAATATGTTCCTTTTTCACCCACAAAATCCCGGTACCTAGTGGATTACACAGCCATTTGTGCAGGCTGGCGGCGTAATAATCACAACCCAAATCAGGTATTTTAAAATCAATATGGGCAAAAGTATGCGCCCCGTCTACCATCACCTCCACGCCCTTAGCATGTGCCATATCACATATTTTTTTAATGGGTAATAAATGCCCTGTTAAATGTATCATGTGCGTGGCCAATACTAAGCGGGTTTTAGAAGTAATAGCGTTCTGATAAGCATTCACCACTTCCTCGTCGTTGGCAGGTTGCAAAGGCAGGTTAGCAGTTTTTAGTACAATGCCTTCACGTTGGGCACGTTGTTTAAGTGCCTCCACCATGCTGTCATAATCTTGGTTGCTAAGTACAACCTCATCACCTGCTTTTAGCGGCAGGCCGTGTATCAAAACATTAAGCCCGTCAGTAGTGCTTCGCAGTAAAGCCAGCTCTTCAGCATCCACACCCGCAAAAGCAGCCAGCTCTTGGCGCACACGCTCGCGGTCGTCCTCTTTTCTGCGGCGCATATAAAAAGATGAATTTGCATTCACCATTCGGTTGTTCTCAACAAAAGCATTTAAAACGGGTAGGGGAGTAGGGCTGAAATATCCGTTTTCAAGATTGATAAACTCGTCCGATTGGGCAAAGCATTGCTGTATTGTTTTCCAAAACTCGTCGTCATTTGCAGCTTTGATACTTTCAAGCTCATCAAAAGTAGGACCTGTTTGGTGGGTATAGTTCATCCACTCAAACGACGAAGCAGGTGCAAGCAATCCCATAACAGCCATGTTTTTCACAAAGTTTCTTCTGTTTTCAGCCATACAGCAAGATAATTATAAAACCGATAGATACGGAGACCTATCGATACTCCCCAACAGCAACAATTCCACCCTCAGCCATCTCTCAATAGCGTCGGGATTTATTCCCGACGGAATGATGGCAATTAATAAGCGTCTCAACAACTTCAATTCATCATCCTCAGTAGCGGGTTGTCTCAAAAGTAAGTTTTACAATGATTTTTTGTAACGACAGGTTAATAACCTATCGCTATTACAATTACCCTCTTGTAAAGGACTTAAGTCCTTTACAAGAGGGTAATTGTAATAGCAGGGGGTTGACCCCCCCTGTTGTAACCCTCTCTCAATAGCGTCGGGATTTATTCCCGACGACAAAGGCAACAACAATAGCACCCTCTGCTATCTCTCAATAACATCGGGATTTATTCCCGATGCCTTTAAGATTCACCATGCCCCTTTTTAGCAGGAGCCAGCTTTTCATCCTTCACCGTTTGCATCAACGCCAACCCGATAACAAAAAACGTAACCAAGGCCAAAATACCGCTGCGCATATCAAAAAGGTTATCAATCAGTCCCCAAACAAACATACCCAATACAATGGATAGCTTTTCGGCTACATCGTAAAAGCTGAAAAACGAAGCATGGTCTTCTGTATCATGCGGCAACAATTTTGAGTAAGTACTGCGCGAAATAGCCTGCGAACCGCCCATTACCAAGCCCACAGCCGCCCCTAAAATGTAAAAGCCTGTATAATCTTTGGCAGGTAAGAAGTATGCCCCCACGCAAATTCCCACCCAAATAATCAAAGCTATAGATAGGCTCACAATGTTTCCGAACTTCGATGAAATCCTTGAAAATATTACTGCCCCAAGTATAGCCACCAACTGTATGATAAGAATGGTGATGATAAGATTAGTAGTTTCAAGTTGTATTTCCTTTTCGCCGTACACCGATGCCACGTACATCACCGTTTGCAATGCCATGCTGAACACAAAAAACGAAGCAAGAAACATTTTTAAACTGCGGATGTGTTTAAGCTGCTTCCAAACCTTGTTCAGCTCCTTGTAGCCGTGCATTAATAATTGCCTGCTATACGGGTGCTTATTTTCTGAGGGCGGGAGCAGTTTAAACGGTATTTGGGCAAAACCGGCCCACCACAAACCTACTGATAAAAAGGCAAGCTGCGCGCCCAACGGCCCCTTTTCAGGCAAGCCGAACAAGCCCGGCATCATCATTACCACAAGGTTGATAATCAGTAAAATTACACTGCCCACATACCCCATCGAGAAGCCCCGTGCACTCACCTTATCCATTTGGTCAGGAGTTACAATCTCGTGTAGATAAGCATTGTAGAAAACAATACTGCCCGCAAAGGCAAACGTAGCCAACACAAAAGGAACAGTACCCATAAACAGAGGGCTGCCCTCAACAAAAAACCACAACGCCGCACACGACAAAGAGCCGAGGTACACAAAAAACTTCATGAACTCCTTTTTATTGCCCTTATAATCAGCAATGCCTGAAAGTAGCGGCGATAACAAAGCCACTAATAAAAAAGCCAGCGAAACACAATACGAGTACAAGGCTGAATTGGTGAGCGAATACCCAAAAACGCTTACGGTTTCGGGCACTGTTTTAACGAAGTAAATAGGAAAAACCGCTGTGGCTATGGTAAGTGAATACACCGAGTTGGCCCAATCGTACATTACCCAGCCTTTTATCACCTTAGGGTCGTTCTTTTTCATAGGTTGTTTTGCAACGGCAAGGTAAGGTTTTGGTGTTAAATTTATTAGTGTGTTTCGGGTGCTTTTATTACGGGGTCAAGGGAGTTTAATAGTATATAACTATAATTGTATTAGTTGCTAGCTATCAAATCTCCCAACATAGGAGGGATGTATACTGAGAAGTTGTGCGCTTTTGTTCAAGATGGAAATCTGTTAAGCATTTATGAATTATGGACGATGTAGTTCTATGTTGTAACAAAAACTTAATAGGAATTAAATTATTTACATTTATTAATTTAAATTACAGAGTATTTCATAGATATGAGTAGTACTAATAAAAAATTCTCACCGAATTCTGTAGTTGCAATAAAGGAGGCTTTATCCTTAATTTATTGGAAAAGGGAGGATTTGAGAGATTATCTTAAAGTTGTAATTGAGAATTCAGCAATTGTTGGGACGTTGAATTGGGAACTAACAAAAAAAGAATGTGTTAAGGAGTTAATTGAGAGAATGTTGAACAGACGTGATATCTACGAAAATGATTTAATGAATTTATTTATTGCAGTTTCTGACTTTAATGATTTTTCAAACTTGGATTATTGGGATGCCGATGGCTCCAAACGCAAAAGGGCTGAAAGCGCTGTTGCTAGATTGCGTGAAACAACAAAAGGGCACTTCCAGATTACAAAAGAGCAAGAGGAAGCAAAAAAGAGGAGGGAGGATGCGGAAAGAGAAATTGCTAAAAGTAAATCCCTAGCAGATGACATTGCAATATTAAAAAAGTCCTTTGATGAGCTCTCATTGTTGAAAAACAAACAAGAAAGAGGTTTCGCACTTGAAAAATTTCTCAATAATTTGTTTGCATTATATGAGCTTGATCCTAAAGGGGCGTTTAAAATTAGCGGAGAGCAAATAGATGGCGCATTCACATACGATGGAACGGATTATCTTCTTGAAGCAAAGTGGAGCAAGCAAGTTGATAGAGGTGATTTGGCTATTTTTTGTCATAAAGTAGAAACAAAGTTTAAAAATGCTGCGGGCCTTTTAGTAACAATTGATGGCCTTACACCCGAAGCGATAGATCCATTATTTAAATCAATAATTATTATGGATGGGTTAGATATAGTCGCAATTCTTGATAATCGAATTAAGTTAACAGACTTGCTATATAAGAAGCGTAGAAAGGCTTCTGAAACAGGTAAGATTTATGTAAAGTATCAAGACCTATAGGCAATCCAATTTGGGTAAAAAGCTAATCTTTTAACCTGTAAAGTAAAAAAGGCACTAAAGTTGTATTTTAGCACTGAAAATAAACCGTATGAAAAAATTTGCCGTTGCCCTTAGCTTTGTGGCCTTCACTGTTCCTTTCTCGTCTTGCGACCAAGCCGATGAAATTATTAATGCCGTAAACAGCGGCGCACTTACTAACGATGATATTGTAAAAGGCTTGAAAGCCGCCCTTACGGTGGGTACGGATACCTCGGTAAAACGTCTTTCAGCTACCGACGGTTATTTCTTAGACCAAGCGGTTAAAATTTTACTTCCCCCCGAAGCAGCTCCTATATTTGATAACCTCAGCAAAATACCCGGTGGCAGCACGTTGGTAAACAATACCATATTGGCTATCAACCGCGCGGCAGAAGATGCAGCCCCCGAAGCCACCACCATTTTTGTGGATGCTATCACCAATATCACCATTGGTGACGGGTTAAATATTTTGAATGGTAACGACAGTGCAGCCACAGGCTACCTGAAAACCAACACTTACAACCCGCTAAAAAATGCCTTTGCACCCAAAATTTCAACCTCGTTGAGCAAGCCATTAGTGGGAGGTGTTTCTGCTGAATCACTATACACTGATTTGGTGGATGCATACAATACAGCCTCACTAAACGGAATATTGTTTCCAAAAATCACCCAAAACACATTGGGCGAATACGTTACTACCAAAGCGCTTGACGGGTTGTTTTTAAAGGTAGCGGTTGAAGAAGGCAAAATACGCAACGATGTAAACCACCGTGTGAGCGATATTTTGAAGAAGGTATTTACCAAGTAATAGTTAATAACGGTTTTTTATGAGGGTTATAAAAATTGCAGTAGCAGTACTGAGCTTTAGTGTGCTTTCATCGTGCGATGTGGTGCAAAGTGCTCTTGAGCAAAGTGGCGGGAGTTTGGGCAATTTGCCTCTAACCCAAGACGAAGTAGTAAGGGGATTGAAAAATGCCCTTACGGTGGGAACGGACAGTGCGGTATGCCGACTCAACGCTACCGACGGATTTTTGCGCGATGCGGCCATAAAAGTGTTGTTGCCCCCCGAAGCCCAAAACATTATGAACTATGTGGGCAAAATACCCGGCGGGCAAGCCCTTGTAGATAAAACCATTACAGCCCTTAACCGCGCTGCCGAGGATGCCGCAGGCACTGCCGCCCCTATTTTTAGCGATGCAGTGAAGAAAATGACCATACAAGATGCTTTTGGCATTTTGCGCGGAGCTGAAACTGCTGCAACGGATTACTTAAAAACCAACACATACTCTCAGCTACAGGCGGCTTTTAAGCCAAAAATACAAACATCATTGGGCAAGCCGCTGATTTATAATACGTCGGCAGAGAAACTGTACACCGATTTGGTAAGTGCCTATAATTTGGCTTCGTTGGGAGGCACGCTGTTTCCTAAAATTACCGGAAACAGCCTTACCGACCACGTTACTGCCCGCGCACTTGACGGGGTGTTCTTAAAAATAGCCAATGAAGAAAAACTGATACGTCAAGACCCTGCCCACCGTGTTACCTCAATATTGGAGCGGGTATTTGGCAGCAAACAGTAGTTGTATGGATATTGAACAATACCGCGAATACTGCATTACAAAAGCGGGGGTAACTGAAGAGTTTCCTTTCGACCAAAATACATTGGTGTTTAAAGTGATGGGAAAGATGTTTGCCCTGTGCGATGTTCAGGCGTTTGAAAGCATCAACCTGAAATGTGAACCCGAAAAAGCTGTTGAACTCCGTGAGCAATACGACGGGGTTACTGCCGGTTACCACATGAGCAAGAAACATTGGAACACCGTGGTAATGGACGGCAGTATCAATGATAAGCTAATTCGCGGCTGGATTGACGATTCGTATAACTTAGTAGTGGCAGGTTTGCCCAAAAAGGTACAAGCCGAACTTACACAGCAGTAGGGCTAGAATTTTCTTCACCCATTATTTCTTTATAAATCTCTTCAAAGTCTTTACCCTTGTGCTGTTGCCACAAGCCGGCAAACTTTATTTCTATTCCCTTTAGCAACTGCACGCATAAATTAATATCATCTATGCTCATATCCTTTACCATCATTTCGTTCACTCGTCCAAATACCCCATAACAGCCGTGCAGCACCTCGCGGCCTTTAAAAGTTAAGCTCACACGCTTAGAGCGTTTATCTGTCGGGTCGTCCTTTTCTGCAATGTATTCCAGTTCTCGCAAGCGGTTCAAAATATCAATACCCGTAGATAATTCATTTAGTGAGTGATAAATAGCCTCCGTTTTTCTTGGCTCACCCAAATGGTTAATGGTATTAAGCACATTAAAATCTTCAAACTGTTTCAGTATCGTTTTTTCTCTGGCAGTTTCAGCATACATCAAAAACAAACGGGTAATGCGTCCTATCAGTTTCATCAATAGTATAGGCTTATTAGGTGGGGGCATCATGCCGCCAAAAAGCTCACCCGTACTGGTCGATTCTCGTTTATTAATAAGATAGTAGCGGCAAAAGTCTTCAACGTTGCCATCAGGGTGGTTTTCTTCAAACCGTGCCCATTCGTTCACCAATTCAACAGTTTTATTCATTGTATACTTCGGTTTCGATGCAAATATAAAAAATATATTTCGTTTTCCTTGTAATTTACATCACAACCGATATAAATTTGCATCAACTAATTCGGTTACGAAACAAAATTATGGCAGTAGCTGCTCAATCATCCTTCCTTGAAGGATTGGCTTCAACACATTCAGTACATAGGATATTGGTATATAAAACCAACATCAGCGATGCGCATCAACGTTTTCGAGTGCTGTGTACTTTAAAAAGCATTGCTGGTGTTGAACATTGCTGGGTGGATATTGATGATTGCGACTGTGTGCTGCGGATAGTGGGCACATTCAATCAAACCAGTGTAGAAAATGCCGTTTACGAATTGGGGTACTTTATAGAAGAGTTATAACACAATCAAACTATGGAAAAGAAACCTTTAATCAGCGAAACCGAAAAGCAGCTGATACTAACGGGCAAGATGAGCACTGTGTTTATGAAACTTGCCATACCCTCTCTGATAGGGGCTGTTTTAATGGGACTTAACAACTTTTTAGACGGAATTTTTGTAGGCCGTTTTATCGGACCCAATGCATTGGCAGGGGTATCGTTGGCCTTTCAGTTATCCATGATAATGGTAGGGATAGGCAACATGGTGGGCAATGGAGCGGGCACAGCACTTAGCATTATGTTGGGCGCTAACGAAGAAAACAAACTGCAACGTATTTTGGGTAATGTAAACACCCTGTCGTTGTTATTTGCCTTGGTCTATTTTATCCCATCCTACATATTTGCCGAACCGCTTATCCGCATGATGGGTGGCGAAGGCGAAATATTGCAATACGGCACACAGTACTTCAGGCAAAGTCTTTTAGGCTCGTTTTTCTTTATCTACAGCCTTTCGCTCACCAACATTATCCGTGGCGAAGGGAAACTTAAATTGGTAACCAACATCACTGCCATTGGTCTTTTGGTAGATGTGGGACTAAAGCTGCTTTTAGTAAAAGTATTGGGATGGGGGGTGAGTGGTGCTGCTTGGGCTACTAACCTTACCATGTTGTTGTACTGCGTAATAGCGATGATATACTTTGCTTCAGGTAAGGCTTCGTTCAAAAGCAGGATGTTGGCCTTTTACTTTGATAAACCCATGCAAAAGCAAATACTGATGTTGGGTTTTGTAAACCTTATTTTTTTAGCAATGAATGTGTTGCAAGGGCTGGTAGTGTTTAACATGATAGCCAAATACGGCACCGAAAAAGACATGGGCTTTTACAGTGCGGCTTTCCGAACCTCGTTCATATTAATGACCCCTACCTTGGGGATTATGAAAGCCTTGCAACCCGTTGTGGGGATGAACTACGGCGCAAAACAATACGGACGTGTGCGCAGTGCTTTCGGGGTATTTGTAAAATACTCGTTATTTATTCTGGCGCCTATTTGGTTATACATGATGGTATTTACCGATAATGTTATTGGCAGTATGCTGGCCGGCGGGGCTTATACTGCATCCGATATATTGTTTTTCAGGATAAACATAGGAGCCGTGATATTGCAACCCTTTATTATGCTGTCGTTAGGTTTTTTGCCTTCCATCGAAAAGGGAAAAGAAGCCGGCATGGTGGCAATGTTAAACCAAGTTGTATTGTTTTTCCCGCTAATGTTGATACTGCCTGCGTTCTTTGGCGTAAATAGTATTTATTGGGGTTCAGCAATCATTGCAATTGCAGTGTTTGCAATACTGATGCTGATGGTGAGCAAGCAGTTTCAGTTATTGTTGCAAAAGGTTAATTAATGGTAGGCGGGTTTAGAAAGGCAAAAATGCGGTCAAAGTGTTCTACCGTAATAGGTTTGATAATATAGTCAGACACCGCTGCGATAGATTTTGCCTTTTCAATATCCGAAGCAAATACGGATGAGCTTACCACATAAATGGTTACGTTTTTGGCCAGGGTGGGTTTTAGTTTTGTAAATTCTTCTAAAAATTCCCACCCGCCCATAACGGGCATATTCACATCCAAGAAGATTACATCGGGTAATTTATCGGCTTCTTTTGTTATTGATTTAAAATACTCCAAGGCCTCCTCACCGTCTTTAAAAACTATAAGATTGTTGCAATAACCGCCAATGCTAAGCATGCGCTCCATAGTGTAGGTATAAATAGAATCATCGTCTATTAAACACGCGAGGTTAATTTTCGAAATCATAAGCACACAAATTGAATAAGTAATAGCACAGCACCCTAAAGCAGGGCAATTAATAAATGGCAATACAAAATATATACTGCACAAGGTAAATATACTAAATGTTGCTTATAAAATAAAAACGTTATAAAATAATATCGAAAAAGACTTACTCGGCTTTGTGGTTGATATAACCATTCTTTAACCCGAAATTGATAAGTTGTGCCGTGTTTTTAGTCTCGGTTTTGCTAAGCAGGTTGCTTCGGTGAGTTTCTACCGTTCTGTGGCTTAAAAACAACTTCTCGCTAATTTCAAGGGTGGATAAACCGTCAAAAACCAATTGTAAAATTTCTTTTTCCCTCGCTGTCAGTTTAATAGTTTTTTCTTCATGCTCTCTGATTCCGGCAGCCAATTTTGTAGCCACCTCACCGCTATAATACTGACCATTTTCATGCAATTGTTTAATAGCATTCACCAGCTCAGTTTTACCCGTGTTTTTCAGTAAATAACCGTGCACGCCCATTTTCACCATCGGCACTACATGGTCAATCGTATTGTGCATGGTAAGCATCATCACCTTCACGGCGGGGTACAGTTTCATAATCTCCTCGGCAGTTGCCATGCCGTCCATTTCAGGCATTGTAATGTCCAGCAACACCACATTTGCCGGTTGGCTATGTAGCAAGCCCAACAACTGTTTTCCGTTTCGAGCCACCCCAAGCACATTAATCTCAGGTTCTGAAGCTAAAATCAACTCCACCCCGTCGGTAAACATTTTATGGTCGTCAGCAATGTAAATATCAATAAGCTTCATACAGGTATTTCAATTAATAGCGTCATACCATGCCCCGGGTGAGTATCCAAATGCCAATTTCCGTTCAATTTAGCTACTCTGGCGGCAATGTTTTTATAACCGATACCACCGCCGGTTTCAGTATATTTTTTATCAAACCCTTTACCGTTGTCCTCATACATAAAACCAAACGTATGTTCTTTAAGGCTCAACTGTAAAGTAATTTCCGTTGCCCCTGAATATTTAAGTGTATTGCTCAACAATTCTTGGGTTATGCGGTACAACTCCTGCGCATGATTTTTATATGTTCCTTCATCTACCCCGTTATCAATAAACAGTATCTTAACCGTATTTGCCTTCTCAATAGCTGCAATCAGTTGCAACAAGGCCGTTTTAAACCCGAATTTTGCCAGTGAACCTTCATACAAATCGTGCGAAATTCGGCGTACTTCATCCACCGCTTCATCCAGCAGCAACGTAGCTTCCCCGTACGATTGATGTTGTTGCTGTTTCAACGCATTCATTTGCTCCTCCACCGCACTAAAATGTAACTTCACCGTCGATAAAATACTGCCCAACCGATCATGCAATTCCTGCGCAATCCGTTTACGTTCCGCATCCTGCCCCTTCAGCATCGCATTAACGTTCTCCACCTCTTGTTTTTGGAGGAGATCATCGATACGACGTTTGTGTTCATCAAGCTCTTTTTCGTGTTTTAGTTTGCGGTGCCTATATAGCAGGAATAAATCAATTACAGCAAGTAACAATAAAGCAGCAGTAATTGTAGAGGCTATCACGATAAAGGCGATTTTGTTTTCTTCGAGTCCCATAAAAATCCGATTGTAATTAAAATAGACCAAAGCATGTAGCCAAAATAATTAACAGTAAATAATTTGCTAGCGATTGAATTATCAATATCTGTATCAATTAGAATGTTAATGGAGGAGAGAACGTTTATTGATATTACTGGGTAAAAAAAATTTCCGAGTGCAAACCAAAAAAGTATCATGGCGGGCGGATCGTCTTTGGTTGTTATATAGTCTCGTATTATGAAATAAGATGAAATTGCAATAAAAAATAAGGACACTGTTATTGTGTAATTATTAAAATTTTTCTGTTGGAAGAAAAATATATTTAGTGTACAAGAGGCGAGTAACATAAACATAAATGTATAGAACATTAATTTATATCCTGTTTTAAACAAAGCAGCGTAAATAATTAGAGTCAAAGCATGCTGTATTAAGAGGTGAATATTATATAGCCACCCATTAGGAATTTTATTGTAGGCCAAATAAGTGGCATATAAATCCACAAAGAGATTCTGCCAAACAATAAATAATATGAGCTTTTCAAAGGGTAAAAGTCGGTTTATTTTAAATAAACCGACTATACCGCACATAAGGGTAAAAAATGTTTGAATACGTATGTCCAAATACCACATATTTTCCATTAGCAATCAGGGGGACAAAGACGGCCTACATCGAGGGCTTTAGCTTTGTATGGCTCACCAGGACTTAGCTTCATATTATTAATTTGCAGCACATTGTCGTATTCGAAAATTAAAACAGGTGTTTGAACCTTAAAGGAACCACTATAAGGATCCTTTATATACGTTGCGCCGTGGTTGAAAGTCAAATAAAATAAGGTTGTGTCGACCGCAATTTCTTTATTATTTTCATGAAAATAATAGAACTCATTTTCGGAATAAAATGTATTCGTTGGGTGCTTTTTTCCATATTTTGCTTCAAAATCTTTAATACGATAAGTTTTGTTACCAGTAAATTCGCGTATTTCAATACTTTGAAAATAGAGAACTTGATATGATTCAAACAATGCTTGATTAATTTTTTCATATCCATTGTATGTGGGCACTAAGTACTCTACTTGTCCATTTGGTTGCGGGGTTGGTGTCACAATTCCTTCATTGTACGATGCTGGAGTTATTGCATAAGTAAAATACAATTCACTATTATCGTTTTGCCTCAATATATAATAAGCAGCAATTCCTTCACTTTCTGTTAAAGGCAAATCAAGTAATGCGTGAGTGATAATAATATCAACAGGGACTTTAAGTTTTATATCACTTTTAATGTTAGTATTTATATCTATCAAGATGTCTCCATTACAGCTATACGGTCTAGTATAACTTAGTTTGAAACTATTGTTTAAATCATCAAATGATCTTTTGGACACGGGGTAATCCTCTATTAAGCTTGATTTCTCTGAAAGTATTTTTTTCATTGTTTAAAGTTTTGATGTTCCTACTCATAAGCTTTTCGGTGTCCGCTCCCTTTGCATAAACAGGGTGCATAGGGTATCCCTTTTTTGATAGTTTGCAAAAGGATAACTTACGTTGGCTTTGCGGGGATACAGAGGTTGATGTGTGTTCTCATGATTAGTTAATGGTAATTGTGTAGTTCAAAGGTTAACTAATTCACGAGCCGATACGGAAGGGGTTACACCCAAACTATCTACGTGTTTTTTGGTAGGGAATAACATAAACAGCAATAAGTTAGTTATAGCCAATTTAGAAAAATACAACAGCAATGCAAAGGAGATTTCGATAAAATAAAAAAGCCCTCGAATTTCTTCAAGGGCTTTGTGCGGATGATAGGGGTCGAACCTACACGCCTCGCGGCGCCAGATCCTAAGTCTGGTGCGTCTGCCAATTTCGCCACATCCGCAAAGGGAGTGCAAAGGTAACATACATCTTTTAAAAAATCCAAATGTTTTTCTCGTTTTTTTATTGTTACTTTCGGATGAAGAGAGCCATAAACAGGCACCAATTTTGATGGCATTACCGCAAACAATGATAGATATTGACGTTGAGGCAGAGAAGCAAGAGATTTTGAAGCGTTACCGCCACTTGCTCCGTTCTTGCAGGCATAACCTTGAAAAAGGTGATAAACAATTGATACGCAGTGCCTTTGATATGGCACTGGAAGCTCATAAAAATATGCGCCGTAAAAGCGGCGAACCTTATATATACCATCCGCTCGCTGTTGCCCAGATTGCTGCGCAGGAGATTGGTTTGGGCACAACCAGCATAGTTTGTGCACTTTTACACGATACGGTTGAGGATACAGATATAACGCTGGAAGTAATCAGGCTGAATTTTGGTGACAAGATAGCCATGATTATTGACGGGTTAACCAAAATCTCGGGCGTTTTTGACCAAACCAGCAGCTTGCAAGCAGAGAATTTCCGCAAAATGCTCCTTACTCTTAGTGAGGATGTGCGGGTAATATTAATTAAGCTTGCCGACCGACTTCACAACATGCGCACCCTGCAAAGTATGAGTCGAAAAAGTCAGCTTAAAATTGCTTCAGAAACGCTGTACTTATATGCCCCGCTTGCGCACAGGCTGGGACTTTATGCTATAAAAACCGAACTTGAAGATTTATCAATAAAGTATTCAGAACCTGAAATGTACTTTGATATCGTGCAAAAGTTGCAGGATACCAAAGCACAGCGCAATAAATACATCAAACGGTTTATTGAACCGATTGAGCAACGCTTAGAAGAGGAGGGTTATGCGTTTGAGATAAAAGGCCGGCCCAAGTCTATCTTTTCAATCTTAAATAAAATGCGCAAGCAAGGTGTACCTTTTGAAGAGGTGTATGATTTGTTTGCCATTCGTATCATATTGGATGTTCCGGTGCAGGATGAAAAGGCCGACTGTTGGAACGTGTATTCAATGGTTACAGACTCGTATTTCCCTAACCCTGATAGACTTCGTGATTGGATATCAGCCCCCAAAAGCAATGGGTATGAAAGTTTACACACTACTGTAATGGGTCCTGAGGGTAATTGGGTAGAGGTTCAGATACGCACTCGTCGCATGGATGAAATAGCCGAAAAAGGCTACGCCGCCCACTGGAAATATAAAGATGCAAAAGGTGGGGGAGGAGAAAGCAGTTTAGAATCGTGGTTGGCAAGGGTGAGAGAGATATTAGAAAGCCCGGATGCCAATGCGATAGACTTTTTGGATGATTTCAAACTGAACTTGTTTGCCGAAGAAGTGTTTGTGTTTACACCCAAAGGGGAGTTACGCAAACTGCCTGCAAACAGTACAGCATTGGATTTTGCTTTTGATATTCACTCTGATGTGGGATATAGATGTATAGGTGCAAAGGTGAATAATAAACTGGTACCTATTAACCATAGGTTGAGTAATGGCGACCAGGTTGAAATACTTACCGCCAGTCGACAGAAACCTAGCGAAGACTGGATAAACTTTGTGGTAACTGCCAAGGCAAAATCAAAAATCAAGCAGATACTTCGTGAAGAAAAGAAACGGGTAGCAGAAGACGCTAAAGAGATGCTTGAACGTAAATTCAGGCATAACAAAATTGCGTTTACAAATGAAAACTTGAATTTGTTGGCTAATTTTTACCGCTTCCCTTCATCGTTGGATTTGTTGTATAGCATAGCAACAGGTAAGTTTGATAAAGACAAACTTGATTTGGTAAATGTTTTCGATACGATTAACAATCCGCAGCGTAAGGAACCCAAACAAGAGCAAGCTGCAACAGGACAGGTTAAGCCGCCAAAAAAACCTAAAGTAAGGGCGGCTAATGAAATAATATTAGGAGATGACTACGATGATTTGCCGTATGATTTTGCTAAATGCTGCTCTCCTATTCCCGGGGATGAAATTTTCGGTTTTATAACTGTTGGAGAAGGAGTAAAAATCCATCGTACCAGCTGCCCCAATGCAATACGCTTGATGAGTAATTATGGCTACCGGATTATCAAGGCACAATGGGCGCATTCACCCATCAAAAGCGACCAATCCTTTTTGGCTGGAGTCCATATTACCGGGATTGACAGTGTGGGGGTAATCAGCAAAATAACAGACGTTGTATCAAAAGATTTGGCTGTTAACATGAAATCGATAACTGTTGAATCGCACGAAGATGGTACTTTTGACGGACGAATAATGTTATTCATCAGTGATACAGAACACCTTAATACGCTTATTCAGCGCATTAAGGTAGCCCTACCTACTGTGAATGTAAACAGGATAGACGTAAATTGATTTGACGGATATTGAATAGGATAATAGAGAATGCTCATACAAATATTATGTGATAATATTCATTCATGGATAATACCATATGCGAAGGAATTGAGGAATCAAATTATTTCTTTGGGTCATGATGTGTATTTACTGCATGATCATCAAGATGTTAGAGAAGGTGATATCTTGGTAATGTTATCGTGTGAAAGGATATTCAAAAATTTACACCTTAATAAAAATAACCTTGTCGTTCATGAAAGTGCCTTGCCCCAAGGCAAGGGCTGGTCACCAATGACATGGCAAGTCATAGAGGGAAAAGGAATAATTCCAGTAACACTTTTTGAAGCAACTTCAAAAGTCGATGACGGATGTGTATATGGCCAAGAGACTATGGAATTGGATGGGCTTGAATTGGTTGATGAATTGAGGGAGAAGCAAGGGACAGTAACACTAAAACTGGTTGTTAGCTTTATTAAAAAATATCCAGATGTAGTTGGTAAACCACAATATGGTGAAGAGAGCTTTTATCCACGACGTAGACCCGAAGATAGTCGTTTAAATATCGATAAGTCTATCAAGGAGCAATTTAACCTCCTTCGAGTTAGCGATAATGAACGCTATCCAGCTTGGTTTGAAATAAATGGTGTAAAATATATTCTTAAAATATATAAGGAAACGACTTTGTAATTAATAATTAGTTATGGGTCATCTTTAAGCTTTGCGTTTTCTAGGCGTAATATGCTTACCTCAGCTTTTAAGCTGGCATTTTCTTTCATTACCTCTACGATCATCTTGTTCTGTTCATCAATACGGCCCTCAAGGTTTTTTATTCTGTCCCATAATTCATCTCGTACCTTTTCATCAAACTCTTTTTGTACTTTCTTGGGTAAAAAATAAATTTCGATCACTTTTAATAGTAATGCACCTCCTGAGCCAGATCCTAAAATGGTTATTAACAAATTCCAGTTTATCATAGTTGTCTATTTAAATAGGTTTCATATTGTTGTGTAATTGCAAGGAAGTTGATTGACTCTACATCGTTTAAGGCCTCGCCAATTGAGGTAAGTGCGATATTGAAATCTGAAAGATATGTTTGTGAAGTACTTAAATGCCGACAAAGTAGAAATAATGAAACAGAAGGGGTTGAAGTACTCACAGTGGTGTTTTCAAATAATTTTGTGACATTTTTATACGCAATTGAACGATTTGGGGCAAGTCTACTACCTATATAATTTCCTTTCGAAGAAACATTTGAAGCTGTTGATGCAGTATTTTGGTTTATTGAAGATTGGAAGAGATTTCCCGTTTGAAACGGTAAGAGTTGAATTACATTACTGTCACTAGTGCCTCCGATAGCACATTTAGCCCCAGCACTAACATCATTCCTTATATAAGCTGACATATGGAAGTTGTCTTTGTTTGCAGCGGCGATAATATAACCGGTGTCGCCATAGCCGGCTATTCCGTCTCCGGTTATACCATTTGCGTTGTGGGTCACTCCCGTTGGACTCCACGTTATTTTATACTGAGCCGGATTTTTTAGGTTTATACTGTGCCTATTTGCCGTACCGCCTACAAACGGGTATAGAGCGTGCATTTTGTTCCAAAGTCCGTTTTCTTTTAGTTGCGTTACTAAATAAGTAATGGCAAATATTTGTGTTTCATCGTCAATGCCTGTAGCCGCAAGAAATGCAGTGATGTCTTCATCCGGACGTGTAAATGGAACTTGACAATAGTCATAATCAAACATAAACTCCAGCGATACATTCATAATGTGGCCCGTAAATTCGCTGTCCCACTTTTCGGTAAAGGGTTGAAGATTACTTTGCTTTGAAAGAGCCCATTCATAGCTTTCATCGTTTAGTTTTGAGAGGATGTCCAAACAAATAAGTAAAGTATCACTCTCCACTTCCAGTTCATTACTTTCATCCCGTTTCACCAAGTCGCCTACAATTATTTCAAAATCATAAAAGAGACTACCTTCGGTTACACGGGCTATTATGGGGGTAACCCACATAAACGGCTGCTTTGAAGGATGGGTGAGTCCGATTGTTGTACCATCCACTTTGGTCATAGCTGATTCAAGTTCCCAACGGTCACCATAGCCAAACCCACGGACTAGTAAATGACTTTCAGCCAGTTGCCTTAGTTTTGTTATTACCTGATTTTTTGTCTGAAACTGCATGGTCTTTCTTTTCTAGATAATTGAGTAATTTTTGGATGTTTTCTTTTTTTATTCTCTTTTCATTCATAACTATTCGCAACAATTGTTTTCGCCGTTATCAATAGGTAATGAGGTTGAGAATGAATTCCCACGAGTATTTCCCAAAAACATACCTGTGTGATAAGTGTTGATTCTTGGGTGAATGGCATCAATAGTAGTATTTCCGCTCAGCCATAAAGGGTATTTAGATTGATTTTGCTGCAGGTATTTTACAATACGTTTCGCGTACCATTCCGCATGGTTCAGGTAATAGTTTTTTATCTGACTTAGTTGTTCCGGTGAGGCAGTAACACTGTTCTCGCTATTTTTTGTTACGATGGATTTATTCATGAACTTATACGTAAGCGGCAGACACAGTTCGGCCATACAATAGTGTTTTATAGCCGGTTGTAAATAGTCATTAAGCAATGTTTGGTTAAGGGCTGTTACAGTGTCGGCCTTTACCTGAGTTCTCAACTCGTTGTATAATGAGGTGCCGATAATACCCTGTATATAAATATCCTGCACCATGAGTATTGTGGGTGAGATTAACTTATTATCCGTGTTCTCATTAATCACGGTATCTTCTTTCAGCCTGTCGGCGGATATAAAATAGACCTGTTCCATAAGGATTTGCTAATTGATAGTGTAAGAAAATTTGTAATGGATTAATTATCTGCAATTGATGGATCGCTGACAGTGATAGGGAAACCTATTTGTGCCAAGTAGCGACGTTTTTCATCAGAAGTAAGTACTTCACTAATGTCCTGCTCGCTCAACAACATTCCTAAACCGATCGGTTCGGTTGGAGTAAGGCATAATGGCGTACTGATGCCATTGGTTTCAGCAAGGTTTTTCAACAATTGCTCAATAGTTTGCCTGCGTTTGTTGACGTAGGTGTTTTGAAACAATTCGTAAGCTTCCCTTAGTTCATTTCTTCCTCCCAGTTGGCCGGGTGCCCTAACACCAAACAACATTGGGCTGGTAACTTTATGACCCACAAAAATGGTGTCCATTACTGTTTGTTTAAGTTGGTCGTACTGTTTATCAAGATCGTTGGGGCGCAGTTGTAATATTTGAGGGGTACTTTCTACACCGTCTGTAAAGTATAATATAATTTCACCCGCATTATCCGTTCCCGCCACTTTGCGCTTTACCTGACGTTCAATATCCCGTTGCTCATCTTCGGTGGGCACACCGTTAGTAAATGTAAGCAGGGTGCCTGCAGAAAACCCTGTTTTTATGTTGTTTAGATGAAAGTTACTGATTTCTATTTCGGTTTCAATGGAAGCATTGCAACCTAAATAACCCGGTAATGGATACACCTTCATTTGTGGGCTATACTCACGGAAATACAAAATGCTTTCACGCTGAGGAACGTTGATATCGAAAGCGGGGAGGCCTCTTAAGTCTTCCGGTTGACGGGTACTTCCAGCAAACTTGTTCGTTAGCGACTGTTGCTCAGTCCACTGTTTTGAAGTGTAAATTACCGATGCGTCTTCGTTGATACGGCAAGTAGCCCAATCTACGTGGTACATCTCGCTAATCTTACCTGTAACAATGTTTTGGTAGATTTTTACAGCGAAACCATTAAAAAGCTCATAATCTAGAATCAATTTTTCAAGCAATTGGTTCAACGATTCGAAGCGGTTGGCTCTGTGAATTAACTGTTGCAGTTTAGCAGCATCAGCGGTGTTTGGGCTATTGGGTATTTCTACCCCTTTACCAAAAATATAATCTTTTTTGCCGCTCACAATGGCTTGATGGGTAGGCGAACCGTTAAAAAGATTTATCAGATAGTCGGGGTAATCGTTCGCTTCACCATAATTAACCCAATCGAAACGGCGGCTTTCCTTAAATCGGGGCGGTTTATGCCACGTAGGCACTTGCAAGGTTGTAAAAAAGTGTTTTTGCTTATCCATTGTATATAAATGCGTTAGTGGGTTGGTCATTATAAGTATAGGTGGTTTCAGCGGTGCCCACCACGTAGGCTAACCCTGTTTCAACCAGTTCGTCGGCATTGGCGGGTTGTAAGTTTGTAGCACTGTCTTGAGCATATACCTTGTATTCCCAAAAACCTGAGGGGGTAAGCTCTACCTGTGCTAGCAGCGGGCTGGGGCTGGTAATTTCTACTATCTCAAAACTATTATAACGCTCGGGGTAGTCAGAGGTATCGGCTGCGATACAAGTAATACTTTCGTTAGTTTGAGAGTTACTAAACTCGAAGAGGTATTTAGGATTGGGGCGGGTGGTTTTTTCCTTCAGAGTGAAGATAACCAAGTTGTTGGTGCCTTTATTTATCAGTATCATCCCCCTGTAATTGGCACGGGATGTTTTTGTTTCAAAAAAAATTATAAAGTAATGTATATCTCTACATTTTAGGCGTTTACTTTTTTAACAATGAAGGGTATTAAACCATCGCTTTATTTGTATTAAATAGTAGAATGGAGTATTATTACACTTTAAAATCACTGTAATTAAAATGGTAGTTGTATTAGGAATTGTTTTATTAGCTATTTTATTTTTTGTAGTACGTATTTACAACGAGTTAGTAAAGGAACGTATTTTGGTGCATGAAGGCCAAAGCACTTTGGGAGCATATTTACAACAACGACTTGATTTGATACCGAATCTTGTTGAAACTGTAAAAGGGTACGCCTCGCACGAGAAAGAGATTTTGAAAGAAATTTCTATGTGGCACAGTAAGGGTATTGCTGCAGTTGGAGCAAAAGAGCAAGGCGAGGTAGCGATTGGTCTTAGCTCGGCTTTGCGAAATGTATTTGCTATATCGCAGAACTATCCTGAGCTAAAAGCAGATTCAAATTTTAAAGATTTGTACGACACACTAACCGAAACAGAAGAGCATATAAGAGAAGCTCGCAAGTATTTTAACGGTACTGTTAGGGAGTACAATCAATCGATAGCGGTATTTCCTAAGGTGCTTATCGCCGGGATGTTCGGGTTTAAGCCCGAAGTGTTTTTTACAGAAGACCCTGAAGCCAAGAAAGTCCCTAAAGTTAACTTTACCGATAAATAATTAATTGATGAGGGTATTACTTTTCCTGCTGCTGGTTATTGGTATTTTTAATGTATCGTATAGCCAAACACAAAAATATTTAGATGGTAACGGAAAACAGCTTCACTATTGTGTAGATCATCAAATAGATAGTGCGATAGATGCCAGTATTTTAGTGTATTCAAATAAAATTTCTGATTCCAAATTCGATAATAAAAAATTCGAAAAATATTTTAATTCTGTTAAAGAAGGATTTAATAAAAAAGTTTGGGATGAGGTTTTGTATAGAGCAGACGTAGTACCCGGCAAAGAGTCCATAGCTACAAAAAAAGGGAAGGCTAAAGAGTTCGGTAAACTCACTAAACATATAGCAAAGGCAACAATTAAGGCGATGGATGACCTTAAAAGTGTTTTTGAGGCCGGTTTGGCGGCAGATAAAATTCAATCATTTCACGCCGATTTTGAAATCCGCCAGGATGGAACCATGCGTGTTGTGGAGACCATAGCGGTTTTAAACACAGAAACAGGGTCTATAAATAAAGGAATTGTCAGGTATATACCTGATAGTTATGATATAGGCTCAGGACTTAATTTTAAAATGATTGTTAGGGTTGACAGCATCCTCTTGAACAACCAGCCTGTAAAATATGACGATGATTTTGAAGCAGGAAGTAAACTGCTATATATTGGTAATCCTGACTCCATTTTATCATTTGGCAGTCATGTTTATAAAATAATTTATACTGTAAAAAGGCCATTTAAGTATGGTGAAGGGTATGATGAACTGTATTGGAACGTAAATGGGAATGGTTGGGAGTTTGATATTGACAGTATTAGTTGCGCAGTTAAGTTTCCTGAGGGGTCAACAGTAAACTCTTTCTCTTGCTACACCGGAAAATATGGAGATTCTGCCAAAGACTGCTACGGTAAATTTGACGCGAAAACCTCAAGTCTTGTTTTTGCTGCAAACGGAGGAATGCTAAAGAATGAAGGGTTAACCATTGCTTGCTCAATCCCTGAAGGCATTATTTCCCGTGAACCTGAATGGTCAATTATTTTGTTTTCTAACAGCGGCCCCTTTTTTATGATATGGGTTGCTATCCTGTTACTGATTAGAAACCTTGTAATACTTGGTTGGAGAAAACTAAAGGCTTCGAATAAAAATAAGGCCAATATAGTGCCTGAGTTTACAGCCCCCGACGATGTAAACCCGGCACTTGCAGGCTATATTTACCACAAAGGGTATGAGCCATCCCAAACCATTGCAAGTTTGGTAAACTTAGCTGTAAATAAATACCTGACTATTTCGGCAGATAGCAGCGGTAGCGGCAATTATTTAATTGCAGCTACTGATAAAAAAGTACCTTTCGGTAAGGAGGCAGAACAACTGCTAATAGAGGATGCCGAAATAATTGTGACGGGCCATATTAAGCCGGACAAGGCAAGTGAAGAAGTTGCCTATTTTGATGCACAGGTGAAAAGGTATTGTGACTCAAAAAATAAGAATGCTGCATTGTTTGTCTATAAAAGAGGCGGGCAAATATGGGGACGTGTTCTAATCGGCGTTTCATTGGCAATTTCAGTTTTATTAATGACTATTCACTATAAGCCTTCGGCGTTAACCTTTGTGTATTATTTAACCGGAATTGTGTTGTGTGCCTTGGTTCACAAACTTTTGGATTTAAGATATACCAAGTACACGCAAGCGGGTGAAACATTGTTGAACAAAATTTTGGGGCTGAGAATGTTTTTAGCGACTGCCGACTCGCAGCGGATGAACACTATTAACAAGCCTAACGCGGATTTTGTGCCTGAGAAAATGTTGCCCTATGCAATTGCCTTAGATTGCTTAAAGGAATGGACCTCTGCGTTTGGAAATTCGATTAAGAAATCATTGGAAGCAGACGGGTTTGCAGAGAATACAATGGTAAACAGCGTTGTTTACTCTACCGGTGGTTATTATCTGTTATCAAACAGTATGAGAAGAAGTTGGGGGGTTGATTACAGTAACTTTTATCAAAGAAGGTTGACTGAAATAACAGAGGAACTCAACAGTAATACTACTGAAAGCGAAGAGAAACATAGACCTGATTTGACAATTTTCAGGCATAGTAGCGACAGGGCTGCCGCTGAAATGTTGAGCAGAAGGACAGAAGAGTTGAAGCAGTTAGTGGATTATAAAAAGAAAGAAATAGAAGCGGAAGCTCTACGAGCCTCGGAAAGCAATAGCTCAAAAAGTTCAGTCTCAAAATCTACTAATTCAGGCAGTGCGTCAAAAGGTTCGGGGTATAGTGGCGGTGGCAGAGGCGGTGGCGGCGGTGGCGGCTGGTAAGAATGTGCTGATATTCATCATTTTTTGTCCGTTGGTGTAGGCATAGTTTTGCGTCAAATTTTTCTGAATTATGACCGCAAAGAGAGAGCGTACATTGGCAGAGCCGTTCCGTATTAAGATGGTGGAACCGCTTACTATTACTACTGAGGCATACCGTGAGGAAGTGCTAAAACAAGCAGGTTACAACCCGTTTTTACTAAAATCACACGATGTATTTATTGATTTGCTTACAGATAGCGGTACTTCGGCAATGAGTGATAATCAATGGGCGGCAATGATGCGCGGAGATGAATCGTATGCAGGGGCTAAAAGCTGGGAGCACTTTGAAAGTGTGGTGAAGAACCTTACGGGGATGCCATACATATTACCTACTCACCAAGGTCGAGCGGCCGAGCGTATTTTATACGGTAAAATCGGAGGTAAAGGCAAGGTGTTTATCAGTAATACCCATTTTGATACCACCCGGGCCAATATTGAGTTTAGCGGTGCAATTGCAATTGACTTACCAAGCCCCGAAGCTGCTGACCCTTTTAAGGAAGCGCCGTTTAAAGGTGATATCGATTTGGAAGCATTAAAAACTACTATCGCACAATATGGCAGTCAAAATATTGCTGCCGTGATTATGACGCTTACCAATAATAGTGCAGGCGGACAACCTGTGAGTATGGGCAACGTACGTGATGTGGCAGCTTTGTGCAAACAGCAGGGTATTATGTTGGTAATTGACGGGTGCAGGATAGCTGAAAATGCCTATTTCATAAAGCACCGCGAGGCAGGCTTTGAACACAAAACCTATTTGGAGATTGCCCAAGAGGTGTTTGCATTGGCAGATGCGTTTGTAATGAGTGCCAAAAAAGATGCGTTGGTGAATATGGGTGGAATATTGGCGCTTAGAGACTCTAAACTGGCGCAAGACTGCACCAATTTATTAATAATTTCGGAGGGGTTTGCTACGTATGGCGGATTGACGGGAAGGGATATGGAGGCAATTGCAGTAGGTCTTCAAGAGGTGTTTGATGCGGATTATCTAAATTACCGTATTCGCAGTACAGCCTACTTGGGCGACCATTTGCACAACAAGGGAATTCCTGTGGTACGTCCCAGCGGTGGGCACGCCATCTACATTGACGCACAAAAATTATATCCGCATATTCCCCAACATGAGTTTCCGGGGCAGGCATTGGTGTGTGAGTTATATAAATTCGGTGGAATCCGTTGTGTGGAAGTTGGCAGCGTAATGTTTGGCAAGTACGATGAAAACAAAAACTTTGTGCCTGCAAGGCAAGAGTTGGTTAGACTTGCTATCCCTAGACGTGTTTACACCCAAAGCCACATCGATTATGTGATAGATGTGTTTGATGATATTTTGGAAAACCGCGATAAAGCCAAGGGTTATGCAATAACGTATGAACCGCCCTTCTTAAGGCACTTTACCGCAAGGTTTAAAGGGGTAGAATAACGGCAAGTACAACTGAAATTTATAACTTGCCTGTAATGAAACAGGCAATACATCGCTTCATACTTCTTTTTACTATTGTTTTTCTTGTAACGGTGGGTTATGGGCAAACCATGCCCAAATTGGTGAGCCAAGTAACGTTTGATTTAGGGTTGGAGGATGTGCAATCGAGTGCAAAGGGTAGTTGGTTTTTAGTAATTAGCGGGAATAATTACACGTTGATTGACCAAACCTCTAAAATACAGGTAGGCACGTTGGTATTTGAGGCAGGTAGTTGGGGGGCACAAGGAGTGGGCAAAACAGCATTAATGGCTGATGGAACAGTATTGATCTCTACTGGGTCGGTATTAGTAAAAGCCGATCTTATTACCGGCAAGGTGGATACTTTTTTTAACCAAATTAAATTTCCTGAGATAATAGAGAGTTTTACCCTGTGGCCTGATGATGAAACCAAAGTGCTTATTCATACTAAAACCTACCCTATGAAGAAGGACAGCACAATAAGTTATTTAATTGATAATAAGGGGAAAAACGAATACTTAGGACCTGTTAACTGTAAGTTATATTTAGTTGATGCCAAGACAGAAACCGTTACACAAACTGCCCCAACAGCACATCTTATAACAACATTCGCAGCACAGGCCCAAAATGGTGTAATATTGGCAGGGACGTTATCGGGAGATGTCGTCGGAATTAATGAGAGTTTGCAACAAAACACTTTGTTCAGAGCCTTTGACACAGCCATTCATCAACTGTTAGCTGTTGGTAAAAGTATAGTTGCAATCCCTTCGCAAGCAGCTAAATATGTGGGGGGTGATTATGGCGACGGACGAATATGTATTTATAAAGACGGGAAGCGCGAACACGAATTATTATTAGATGGGCAAGATCCTGTTGATAAATACAGTATGTTAGCCTCTTCGTCTTCAATATTTAGGGTGTTAAAGTACCCAAATGAAAATAGTGTAGTAGTGAATTATGGCTTTAGTCGTTTACTAAAAGTAAGTTTATCTACTGCGGATACATTACATTATCCTATTTCCTTCAACATGGCTAAGTTTTATTGTTGGAGTACTGACAGCACACAATTACTTTCAGCAACGGATGATATTCAGGATTTGTTTGCTTCATCTCGCAATCAAGATTTATACGATATTAACCGCAAAAAATTCCAACCTGCATTCCGAAAAATTCAATTACAGGATAAATACTCGCAATTTTTTAAGGTATTTGATGAACAGGGAAATTACCACATCATAGCCTATAAAGCGGATTATAGTTCAGATACTCTTGTGGTATTTTCAAGCAATAAAACCCAACCTACTACTATAGCTTGCAAATGGTGCAAGTTTGTGTTGGATAGTAAAGAAAATTCCCTTGCCATTATTAAATACAATCAGACTAAGTGGTGTAAGCTGCTGTTTAATAAAATGCAACTAAGTAGTTATACTATTGATTTTAATGCTGAGTTGAATATTTTAGGGCCAATATTTTCGACAGAAAATATTAGTGAAGAAAAGCTTCCCAAATCTATTATTAATGTAAATAAATTGACAGAGGGGAATTATGCCTTGGCAGGTGATAATGCTGTAATGGTAGTGAATAATAATGGGGTGATTTTGGAGATAAATAAATTAAAACGGCTGTTTTCAGGTGAATTGTTTGCGGTTTCCCCTTCAAAAAAATACTTAGCAATAATAAATGCCGGAGAAAAGCGGCACAGTATAGAAATATGGGATTGGGTGAGCGCTAAAAAAGTATTTACCATAGAGCTTAAAAAGGATGTAGAGGTAAGATATTTTACGTTTGATAAGACCCTTGATGTGTTGTGGTATAGCACCAATTATTGGACAGCCAAAAATGGTCGTGAATTGATTAATGAGGTTTATAGTATTGACTTATCAGTAGCGACACCCAAAGAGAAGTATGAATTTACTGATAGTCGGTTCTTTTCGTTTGAAGTAGATATGCGAGCGGATAGAGTTGCATTTGAAGCATATAGCGAGCTGTATGTAGCTAAGTTAAGCAATCGTGAGTTGTTGTGGCAGCAAACCCCGCGTGAATCGTTTTTTCACGTAAATCATTTAAGTAATGGTTTCACGTTTTCTACTGAAGAAGAAATGTACACGGTATTAAATGATAATACACAGTTGTATTTTACCTCTTATGCGGGTCGCAAGTTTATTGAGGTAGCAAATAATTATCTTTATCGAGGGGATAAATCAGCGGTTAATAACCTTGCGTTTGCTTATAAAGGCAAAGGGTATTTACCCGTTGAATATGATATTTATTTTAACCGTCCGGATACGGTTGTTTTGCTTTCGGGGTCGTCTAACGAAGCGTTCAACGAGTTATTGAAGGGGGCTGTTGCGAAACGTTTGCGGAGAATTAAAGCAAAAACAATAGAGAACATTATTGGTAAAGAACCTGAGGTAAAAATTGTAAACAAAAGCCAACTTCCGTTGGTGCTAACTTCTGATGAAGTAGTGTTAGAAATAGCCCTCAGTTCGTTGTATGCGGATGTTAGTAAACTGCAAGTTATGGCTAACGGAGTACCTGTGTTTGGCAAAGAGGGGATGCCCGTTTCAGGTGGAAGAGAAGCGAAGGTGAATTGCAAAGTGAAGTTGCAAAAAGGCAATAATGTGGTACAAGTATATGCAACGGATGTAAACGGCGTAAAATCCGCCACCGAAACAATTACTATCGTTGCTGAGTACGAAGCGAACCCTTCTAAAATCTATTTTATAGGTATAGGAATTGATGAATTTAAAGAACCGGGACATAATCTCAAATACAGTGTTAAAGACATTGTAAATTTTGCAGAGGGGCTAAAAGCAAAACTTGGCGACCAATTGGTGATAGATACTCTGTTTAATAGCAATGTATCGCTTGAAAAGGTAATGGCATTGCGAAACAGATTATTACAAGCGAATGTAAATGACCGTTTAATAGTTTCATACTCAGGGCATGGGTTGTTGGATAAACAACTGGAGTATTATTTGTCTACTTACATGGTAAATTTTAGAAACCCTAATGAGGGCGGGTTGCCGTATACGATGATGGAACAGTTACTTGACAGTTTGCCTATGCGCAGGAAGCTGTTGTTGATTGATGCCTGCCACAGCGGTGAGGTGGATAAAGATGAGATGGAGAGCATGCGGGTGGTTTTCTCCGATACTGCTAAGCACATTAATAACGGGGGCAAAAATGGTATAGAATTGCTGGTGGATGATGAGCAAGTTGTGGGGCTGAAAAATAGTTTTGAACTGATGCAGGAAATGTTTGCTGATGTGGGTAGAGGTACCGGGACGACAATTATATCAGCGGCGGCGGGAACACAAGTAGCGTATGAAAAGGGCGAGCTGCAAAACGGGGTATTTACTTATTGTGTATTACAGTTATTAGCTGAAAAGCAAACCTGTACCGTACAAGAGTTAAAAACATTTGTAGGAACTGAGGTGGAGAGACTGACAGATGGTTTACAACGACCTACCAGCCGCACCGAAACGGCAGGATTTGACTGGCAGGTGTGGTAAGTTTTGCCCTAGTATTTAAGTTTTTATTTATTGCTGAATTTTGCATCCAGCGCCAGTATGGGTTAATTGATTGTGTATCGAAGTAGCATCAATATGCCCCCAGTGTGCTGTAATTTTTTCGTTTTCTATCCTAAATGTACGGTAGCCTGTAACAGTAAATTTAATACCTGCGGCTTGTATTCCACGCCACTCACCAATATGCGTAGCCGTAAAACTGATTTTTGCAATGGCCATATTACCTTCAGCCACCAATGTATCAATATCAGTATGATGTTTAAATGATTTACCTGTGTTTTCTATCCACATTAATGTGCCCTCTTTTGTTGTTGGCAAAGCCTCAGGCAGCGAAAAATCAATAAAGTCATTGCTCAGAAAGTCGTCAATTTTTTCAAATCGTTGTTGGTTCCAAATGGTTTCAATGAAACCGATGATTAATTGCTTCATAGTTTATTTTGTGATTGCGGTTATTATTTGTTCAATAGGTAAATCATCGCCAATGTAGCTGCCATAGTGGGCTATACTCACAATACCGTTTTCATCAATCAAAAATTCGGCACCAATCCGGTTAGCATTACCGTCTTGTTTCATCTCTGCTTTAAATAGCTTCCCCCCCTTTTTCATTTTGCCCATAGCCCCCTTAAACATACTTTTTAGCATTTTACCAGTAGAGCGTTCTAAATCGTATAGCGCATATAATAGTAGCGAGCTATCGGGTATCATGCGTGGGTATACTTCTTCATTAGCCAAGTAGGTAAGCATATTTTCACTACTGCTTTCGTATACGGCTATCAGTACTACATTATTGGCTTTGAAAAAAGAATCGTGCTGACTTAACTCGTGGAATCTAAGATTACACACAGGGCAGCCCACATTGCGGTAAAAGGTAAGTAGTACCTTTTTGCCTTTGAATTTTGAAAGGGTTACATTGTTGTTGTTTACATCTGTAACAATGAAATCAGGTGCGGTGTCGTTTACGTTAATTTTCATTTTCTTATTTTGTTGAGCATGAAGGGCAATGGCCAATAAAGCCGCACCCAATAGTGTTAGTAATTTTTTCATGTGGTTTGTTTTGAAATGATAGTGCAAAGTTGGGGTAGGCAGGTGAGAGGCTCCTGCGTCAAAAGTCACAAAATGAGAGTCATCTGTAATGTTTCGTTGTTAAGGAAGTTTTCTCAAAATGAGGGTAACATCGGCTGTTCATTCTGACCCCGAATACTTTTGGGACGCTATCTCTATTTGAATAAAAGTTATTGGTTAGTAAGAACACTAAACAAGGTCGGGATGACCGAGATGCGAGTGCATTGTTATGTTGGGCTGAGTTGAATATGGTGTGGCTGCAATTGCCCTGTTGTTTGTTACCGCTTTCTTATTCTACTCAATGTTTCCCTGCTAATACCCAAATACGATGATAACATAGTAAGTGAAATGCGTTGCAATAGCTTAGGCTTATGTTTTACAATATATTGGTAGCGTTCGGTTGGGGTGGTAAGTTTAAACAGGTTGATATGTTCTTCCTGTTCTATCAGAAGTTCTTCAAGCAGCTTGCGGCCAAACGACTCGAACTGCGGCGAGCGTTCATAAAGTTTCAGCAGCATTGCTCCTTCAAACTCCCTCACCCTCGTTTTTTCACCCGCTACGATAGAAAACTCAGAAACGGCTTGGGTGCGCATACTTTTTAGGTTGCTAGCAAAAGTGTCTTCAAGCCAAAAATTAAGGTGTATTTCTTTCCCGTCTTTTGTAGTAGTAGCTCGTAAATAACCATCTTCAATAAACCAACAGTTAGTGCATACTTTGCCCTCAACAGCTATTACATCGCCTTTGGCAAATTGCTTTTGTACGCTGTTTGCCAACAAAAAAGCTGTGTTCTCTGCCGACATGTCAACCAAACGTATTATTTTATCTTCGAAAAGAGTTTTCATAGCTCACTTCTTCTCCATGCACAACTCTACCAGCATACCGTTGGTGCTTTTTGGATGTAGGAAGGCGATTAGTTTATTGTCGGCACCATCTTTAGGCGTTTCATTAATAAACACAAAGCCTTCTGCCTTTAGGCGTTCTATTTCGGCATAAATATCCTCCACATCAAAGGCTACGTGGTGTATACCTTCGCCTTTTTTTTCAATAAACTTTGCAATGGCACTATCAGGGTGGGTGGCTTGTAATAGTTCGATTTTGTTCTCACCCGCCTTAAAAAATGATGTGATTACATTTTCGCTTTCAACGGCTTCTTGCTTGTAGGGTGCGGTACCCAAAAGCTTTTCAAACAAGGTATTGCTAAGGGTAAGGTCTTTAACGGCTATGCCAAGGTGTTCAATTTTGCCAAACATTTGGGTGAGTTTTAGTTTGGCAAGGTTATTCATTAATACACAAATCAGCAAATCAAGCAATCAACAATTACAACGTTCAAACATCAAATTTTTTTGTTGAATGAACAAAATCATTACTACCTTTGTAGTTAGAATTAGTCTAAATAAGTCAAATTCTGCACACAATGTTAAAACTGCCCATATATCTTGATAGCAATGCAACCACGCCTGTTGACGAGCGTGTATTGCAAACTATGATACCTTATTTTACCCAAAATTTTGGGAATGCAGCCAGCCGCAACCATCCATTTGGATGGAGCGCCGAGGAGGCTGTTGATTATGCCCGCGAGCAAGTTGCCAAACTGATAAACGCCAACGAAAAGGAAATTATTTTTACTTCGGGAGCTACAGAAAGTAACAACCTTGCCATAAAGGGAGTATTTGAAATGTATGCCGAAAAAGGCAAACACATTATTACTGCCACTACAGAACACAAAGCGGTATTGGATACCTGTAAGCACCTTGAAAAACTAGGTGCCGAAATCACGTATCTTGCTGTGGGTGAAGATGGATTGATTAATCTTGACGAACTAGAAAAGGCCATGCGCCCCGATACCATTTTGGTAACTATAATGTATGCCAATAATGAAATAGGAGTGGTGCAACCTATTCGCCAGATATCGGCTATTGCCAAAAAACACGGAGCTCTTTTTCATACTGATGCCACACAAGCTACCGGTAAAATACCCGTGGATGTGATTGCTGACGGTATTGATTTGCTTTCGTTTACAGCACATAAAATGTACGGTCCTAAAGGGGTTGGTGCTTTGTATGTGCGCCGCAAAAATCCAAGGGTAAAAGTTACTGCCCAAATGGACGGTGGCGGACACGAGCGCGGAATGCGCAGCGGAACACTAAACGTGCCCGGTATTGTGGGTTTTGGTAAGGCTTGCGAAATAGCCATTGCCGAAATGGAAAGCGATGCAAAACGTTTGCGTGCTTTGCGCGATAGGTTAGAAACCAGTTTGCTGGAAGTGGAAGAAGCGTATTTGAACGGTAATAAAGAACACCGTTTGCCTCACGTAGCAAACATATCGTTTAAATATGTTGAGGGAGAAGGCTTGATGATGGGTGTGAAAGACATCGCCGTTTCATCGGGTTCGGCTTGTACATCGGCATCTTTAGAGCCTTCGTATGTATTGAAAAACTTAGGGTTGGATGACGAATTGGCACACTCTTCGCTTCGTTTCGGGTTAAGTAAATACACCACCGAAGAAGAGATAGATTATACTATTTCTCACGTGAAGGAAGCGGTTGCCAAGTTGCGCGACATGAGCCCGTTGTGGGAAATGTTTAAAGAGGGTATTGATTTAAAAAGTATAGAGTGGCAAGAACATTAATCAAATGTGCCGATGTGCAAATTTGATAATGTGCAAATTATATACATTGATGTGGTTGCCAAAAGCAACTTGAAACTGAAAACTAAAAACTTGAAACTAAAATCATGGCATATTCAGAAAAAGTAATAGACCATTACAGCAACCCCCGCAATATCGGGACGTTGGATAAAAGCAAAAACAACGTAGGTACCGGCCTTGTAGGTGCCCCTGAATGCGGAGACGTAATGCGTTTGCAAATTGAGGTGGGTGACGACGGAATGATTACCGATGCTAAATTTAAAACATTTGGTTGCGGTAGTGCTATCGCTTCGTCATCATTGGCTACAGAGTGGCTGAAGGGTAAAACGGTTGATGAGGCCCTTGCTATTGACAATATGGATATTGTTGAAGAGCTTTCATTGCCTCCGGTAAAAATTCACTGCTCGGTATTGGCAGAAGATGCTATAAAGGCTGCAATTAATGATTACCGCGTTAAAAACGGATTACCTGCAATTGAAGAGAAACATTAAGTTGGTTATATCGGTTATCCGTTATCGGGTAAGCAGCATAATAACTTAAAACTGTAAACTTAAAACAGAAGACTAAGAAAATGATAACAGTAACACCAAAAGCACAAGAGCGTGTGTATGCTCTGCGCAGCGAAGCAAACCTTCCCAGCGAATACTTTTTGCGTGTATCGGTGGCTGGCGGAGGCTGTTCAGGCTTATCGTACAAGCTTGATTTTGATAACGAATTGAAAGATGGCGACCAAGCCTTTGAAGATAATGGCGTAAAAGTGGTGGTGGATGTGAAGAGTTTCCTTTATTTAATCGGTACCGAGCTTGATTTTAGCGACGGGCTGAATGGTAAAGGTTTTAACTTCATCAACCCCAATGCTACCCGCACTTGCGGTTGTGGCGAAAGCTTTGCCGTCTAGATTTTTTCTTTTTTTTAATATTTCCCCTCATCCTGCAATACGGGTGAGGGGTTTTTGTTTTATAAGCGGATGCCGATAAAACCACTAAAAACAAAAGGCATGTAGTATAAGTCTTCTTGTATAAAATAGTCGCGATTGTTCCACGACGAGTTTGGCGTATGGTATTGATACCTTGCCTTGAATGATGAAGTTAGCGCAAGACCTGTGTGTATGCCAACGGTGAAATTGCCGATACTCCTTTCTACCGACAGCAATGGGCTGACACTGAAAAACCGTTGCCTATCGGCAGTAATAATAGTTTCTTCACTCAATCGGCTTGAGTGCCATTCGTTTTCAAAAGTGTAGTAATAATAATCATTTAGGGTGTTTATTCCGTATTTGAACGAGATGCCAACCCGTGTTGCGGCATCCATGTCCTCATCCTGTAGTACTAAGTATAGTGAAGGTTGTACAAAGAGTGTGTTGTAATTTACTCTAACGTTAATGTTTTCATTGCTTATAAAAGCACTTTCATGTTTATTATTAATTGCGGTTTTCCCCCAGCCGAATCCCGTTGAAAAGTACAGGGATTTATAAACTCTGGAGTAAGCATTAATTCCTATTTCATCGCTTTTTCGGGGACTGCCGCCATAAAACCGCCCTACGGTGATATCTAAATGGTTGGTGATTGCACAACTGCCTTGAAACTCTATATGCGTGGGCGATGCTGCTGAATTGAAAGTAACGTCGCCCTTTTCAGTAAACATCGGGTTATTGGGCAAAAGGGCGATGAAAGTATTTCTCTTAATTCCGCACGAGGTAATAAGTAGGCTAATTAAAATCAGGTAAATAGGTTTCATATTCTCTTTTTAGTACGGTGTTTGAAATAATCAAGCTTAAAACCAACGGTCATATTGAACATAAAGGGTTCGAAAAGCGGGTGTAGTTGTGCGTTAAGAATATCAATACCAGATTTAATACTTGTGCCTCCACTCATCGCTGTGATTGTGGTTTTAAATCCTCGTGTAACGTCCCTTACACCTAATTGAAATTGCATGATAAGCGGCCTCTTTTTTGGCTCTACTGTTACTCCGATGAAGGCAGTTTTTATTGTTGTTCGGGCGTTTTCGGCTTCGCTGAGAATGTTGTAGGTGTAATAGCTTTGACCGGACCTACTACGATAAGCAACCTTAAATCTATCATAACTAATGTTTTCCTGTTTAAAAGCTATTGAGTATTTTACTATTACATCAGTATTGCTTTTATCGACATAATAAGTGGATGCTTGGAGATATTCAGAATTGAATTTTGTATCAATTGCATAACTTTTTTCTGCACCTACTAATGCACTGCTTGTTTTGTAATCCCCATTAAAAATACCATTCCCCTTTCCTGCCGAAAAAGAAATAAACCACGTTTTTTGGTTGTTTACCGGGAAAAATAAATTAGCTCCATATTCCTGTTGGTTTATACCTTTTGTACCCCAATAATAATCGTAAGTAACACCTAAAAAGGGTAGAACAGAGACAGCACCTTGTAATTCAATGTGGTCTGTAGCTACCCCGCCTGTTGCTTGTGCCTGCAATGCGCCTGTAAAATTAGGTTCGCTTGGCATTGTTGGTACGTGCGAAGTAGGTGAGCAAGAGGCAAAGACGGCCGCCCCAATCAATAAGTAAATGGTTTTCATAGTTTGTATTTCAAAACTATGGAGCGGTGGACGACATTAATTGGTAAAATTTGCCACTGCAAGTATTATGTTTTGCAGAAAATGCAAAAGTTACAGTTTTGCTACTTGGATGGTAATTTCTCTGCAGACAATATCAGATACTTTTTCAGACAATTCTTTTAATCGTTCTTCGGTAAATAATTGTGTTAATACCCCTTTGGGTGCTATTCCCCGCTTTTTTACATTTCGGGCTATGGCAAACGTTAATGCAATTTGTCGGTCGTAAATTGTTTTACTTGTTTCTTCTTTCGGCTGTTTGTTTTTAAGGGATGCCTTCTTAGGCTTGGCGAATATTCCTTTCTTCAATGTCCATGAGAAGATATTGTCAATCATTTTTTCCGATGGCCCTAAATGTTTGTATTGAAAGGGGCTGTTTTCAGCCCCTTTGCGGGTATAAAAAACCCCTTTCACGCCATATTCAATGTAAGGGTTAAGTCCGCTAAGGCTAAACTCATAACTCACTCCAAATGCAGTATCGGTGATTTCAGTTTGGGGTATCACCTTTTCTAATCCCTCGTCGGCCAATATTTTATGAGCCTCGGTTTCAATAGTGGTTGCAAACTCTTCAAACGCTTGGCGAAGTAGCTGATTAATATTGCTCATGCTTTTGGGTGCTTTGGTATTCGTTTTTGTCTTTTAAAAAGCATAGGTAGTTTAAGAACTCAACAATGGGCATCATCAGGTAGAAGTCCCATTGGGTGCGGTTTTCCGCAACCGAATCAATCGTAGCCAGCCACCCGTAGCGCGCAGTGAACCAATTATCTTCATCCACCACTTCTTCTTCGGGGCGGCTTGTTGTTCCAAATAAGTTAGGATATGCGGCAACGAGTCGACCCAAAGCTTCAAAAAAAAAGTGGCAATTGGGTATGCGATGGCTATGCTTAGCTTTTGCTGAAACAGCTTTGCCCGTTGTTCAAAGCCATCGGCATGGTTCTTTTGACCTACAGGTATGCACAGCACTGCAAGTATGAAATGCAGGTTGGGAATGATTTGCTCAGGGTCGGCTGTGAAATGAGCCAAATCGACAAACTGTCCGGTGGTACGCTGTTTCATATCATACACCAATTGGTAGTTTTCGCCTTCCAATTCAAACTGTTTGGGTAATTGGGTGGGTAGGGCGGTACTGTGTATCCAATCCAGTTGACGCATCAGGGGTTTAAAATCTTTTGTAAAATCAAGGGCAAGCAACTCATCTCGGGTATTTTCGGTGAGTGCGCTAAGTATCCAAACCGCTTGGGTGATGGCATTATCAGGGTAGTTTTTAATGGCGGCATTTATTTGCTGAAACTGCCCTATAGAAATCTGGTTCCAATTTTTTGCTATGTTCATCGGCTGTTAATTGGAAACAGCGGGGATTGTTTCTGCAAAGGGGATGGAATCTTTTCTATTAATTAGATAAGTGAAAAGAGAGGCTAGGCTGTTATCTATGAGGAATTTATTTAAAGAGCATGGTAAAAGCAGCTTTACTCTTTTTTGTAAGGCGTAGCAGCATAAAAAACAAACCGAGCGATGGAATGATACCCAATATTGTACCAAGCATTTGCAAGGATGTTTTTGCACCGTTTTTTTGGTCTGCCCATTGTGAAGCAACCAATATAAAAGCCACTAATATGTACATTATTCGCAGAAATAGTTTTATGCCGTAACTGAATTGTGTGGTTACGTTTATTATGCTACCATCGGTTGAAGCCTTGATTTCGCCTTCGAGAACAATGTAACCTCTGTCGCTATGGTCGAAAAAACCATTGATGATATAATACACCGGCGTTATTACGAATCGGTCATACTCAATTTCACCTTCAAAATTCTCTGTTGTTTTTTTAAAGATCCTGCGGGGGAATATCCGTTGTGGTTTTACTTCATGAGTTACTTTTCTTAATCGCTCTTTTATCTCACCAGTAGATAATTCACTTTCTATAACAAACTTTTTTTGAGGCCAGAATTTCATAAGTATAATATATAGTCTTTGAGTCACTCGCCGCGAACAAATTTTTTCAAATCAAACTAAAAAGAAAAAATTTTATGGCAATTACACTTCACAACCGTCCGCAGGCACTCACCCCTGTGTACAATGATATGATGTTTATTGTGGGCAGCACGTTGGCGGCCACCCAATATTTTAAAATGGTAGTTAAGGTGTACCATGCAGGCACGCTGAAAAAAACACTTAAATATGATAAGTGGCCGCACGGTAACTACATACAAGCGGATGTGCACCGTATGCTTGAACCCCGCTACAATCCTGTAATTGAAAATCTTGCTAAAGGTGCAACAGGATTTAAGGTGGCAAGGGGTACAATGGCTGATTATAAGGTTGAGTTTACCGAAGAAATAAACAACCTTCCTATTGCCAGCGGTATGGTTTCGGCTTCGGGGTACGCATTTAATGCAGCGTTGAAATACCTTGATTGGATTGACTTTGATTATACCGACTATGATTTGTTAAGCGGTACACAAAGGAGACTGCTTACAAACTCGCCTCGCACATTAAAAATAAGGGAGGATGAGGCCGCATCGCTGAGCCATATCTCTATTGGTAAACAGGTGTCTAAAGCGTTGGTAACTACATACAATGCAGCGGGCGGAGTGATTAATGCCTATACAGTTACTCATACGTTGTATTCAGGCAGCGACCAAGGCATCAGCTACTCGCTTGATTTTATGTGCGGCCCATACAATTTGGGCGGCAGTATCATTACCAGTGAGGTGGTACGCTACACGGTGGTTTTTTTAGCAAGCGATAACAGCCCAGTTAGCGAGACTTTCACGTTTGTGGTAGATAGGGATTGTGGTCGCCATCAGTTATTCAGGTTGCACTTTCTGAACCGTTTAGGACGGTTTGACAGCTATACGTTTACGGGCAGCCATAAGCAAACTACACAGTTTAAGCGCAGCGGTTACCAAAAGTTTACAGGCTATACAGATTTGGATACGATGGCTTGGACAAATAACTCGTATGCACGGGGTACAGTAAACTTTGATACTGTTGAAACGGAGCAATACTCAATAAATACAGGCTGGATAACGGAGGAAGAAAGTGTTTGGCTGCAAGAGCTGGCAGGTAGTCCGGCCGTGTATTGGCAAATTGATCCGTCAGACCCAAAGAAAACGGTTGCAGTAACTATAACTGAAGATAGTTACGAGGTAAAAAAGTATGCCAACAAAAAGCTGTTTAGCCTAAATCTTACTATTCAATTAGCACAACCTAATTACCGCCAACGTTTATGAGAACACAAATAGTTATTAATAGTACACAGATTGATTTGCTGAAAGAGGTGAGTTTGAATATTACCAAGCAGTTGGTGGACATACAAAACCCTGAGCAACGAAAAACCGACCGTACTCTTACGATTGAAATACCCGGCAGCACAAACAATGATCTGTTGTTCGGGTACCTTTTTGATGTGAATGTGGATTTAAGTGAGCCTGACACGGGACAGGCAGTGAAACACTTTAACCCCAATAAAAAAGCCCCCGTTATTATTTTTATTGACAGCCTGACCCAATTAAAAGGCTATTGCCAGTTGAAGGACATTGTGGTGGAGCAGGGTAATAAGATTGAATATAAAATTGTTTGTTACGGTGAGGTAGGCAATTTGTTTGCCAGCATTGATAATCAAAAAGACAGTTTGGGCAATGTGGTAAAAGGTGAATTGACCGACCTTGACATGAGTGAGTTTGACCACATTTATAGCCGTGGAAATATTGCTGACTCTTGGGAAACCCAAATTTATGAGGATGGTGTAACAGTTCCGTTTGCGTTGGGTAAAGGATATGTGTATCCGATGGTTGATTACGGCTACCAAAAACGATATACCCCCGGCACAGCCGAAGATCATTGGGGTGTTGAGCAGTTTAGGCCTGCCATATACGTGAAACAATACCTTGATAAGATTTTTGAAAAGGCGGGATTTACCTATACCAGTAATTTTTTTAATTCTGAATTTTTTAAGCGGCTGATTGTACCGTTTAATAGCGAGCAGTTTTTATTAAGCAAAGATGAAGTTGAAAGCCGATTGTTTTACGCAGGACTTTCAGCAGAATTAACTACTGATTTCCTTCCTGACCCGGGTTCTTTTTCGGGAGTTTCGCCGATAATTTTTGATATCGACAGCGGCAGTCCCTATTTTGATAATTCATTTCAATACGATAATACTACGGGAATATTTACATGCAATAAAACAGGTAAATATAAGTTTAAAGCCAGCGTTGATTGTAAGGTGCGTAATACCTCTTTTACCACCTATAATTATAATTACAACGACTTTAATATTGTTTTAAGTATTGTTCACAGGGTATCCGGAGTTGATAAACACTTATGTTCAGTAAACTCAAACGTATATTTTGCACCACAAACACACCCTGTATCGGTGGGTCATAATATCACCAGTATCCAAAAAACGGCGGTTTTACAATCAAACGAGGTAACTATTAAAGAAGGCGAACAAATTTTTGTTGCCCCGATACGGCTGGATTATTTGGTACTTAATAACGGATATAAATATTTATCAGAGAAACGACCCGGTTATAAGCTAATTACAGCAGCCACTTCTAATACTTTTTTTGCCAATGGAGTATCAAGTGCTAAGGTAAGCGAAGGGGAGGAAGTTTCGCTTAACTCTTGCATCCCGACAGGGATTAAGCAACGTGACTTTTTAGGCTCTATCATTAAGGCTTTTAATTTATATACCGAACCTAACGCTGATAAAGAAAAGGATTTAATTATTGAACCAAGGGCAGATTATTATACCGGACAGTCTACTGACTGGACCGATAAATTGGATATAAGTAAGGAGTTCACAATTAGTCCGATGTCGGCATTAGATGCAGGGCAATATTATTTTAAATATGCTGATGACGGGGATTTATTGAATAAAACCTATAAAAATAATTTTGACCGCACGTATGGCGACTACAAGCTGAAAATTGACAATGATTTTGTAAAAAGCACCAAAAAAATAGAGATAATTTTTGCCCCAACACCTTTGTTTAAGGAGCTGAACGACCCTAACTCAAGGGTTTTGCCTTACATAGCTTTTTCTGACAACAAAACCCCTGTTACCTCAAAAGCAAGTAAAATACGCCTGCTGTATTACGGAGGGTTAAAGGAGTGTGAACGTTGGCAATTTGATGCATCAGGTTTTAGTCCTTATCCATTTGATGAATACCCTTACAGCGGTCATTTGGACGACCCCTACTCAAGCACATTTGACCTGAGTTTTGCCCCGCCGTTTGAAGTGTATTATCAATCTACATCAGAACGCTTGTTTGAATACACTAACCAAAACCTATACACAAGGTATTGGTATGCACAAATTAAGGAGATAACCGACGTTAACAGTAAACTGGTGGAAGGCTGGTTTTATCTTACACCCGCTGATATTAACAGTCTGTCCTTTCGTAAATATTATTTTATTAAAGATGCGTATTACCGATTATTAAAAGTTGAGAATTACGACCCTGTTTTTAATAAAGTTACCAAGTGCCAGTTTATTAAAGTACTTGAGTTTGATGCTCCATTGCAAAACCGTACAAGGGTTAATGGCGGGCGCGGTACTTTCGGAACCAATGAAACTACCTACACAATACCTACAATAGGCGGCACTGCTGCACCTGCCGGCACTCCTGATAACGGACCACGGGTAGTTACCGGTTGGTTTAATACCATTGATACCACCTCTGCTTCGGTGCTACTTACAGGTACTAATAACAATGTATTAAGCGGCAGTGAGCGAATAACAGTGCTTGGCGGCGGGGGTAATTTTATTTCGGCAGGGCTGCAAGACGTAACACTGATTAACAGTAGCGGCATCACCGTTACTGAGCCCGGGGTATTGTACATCAATAACCAAAAGTATTTTACCGCGTTGATGGGGGATGCTGTTTCTATCGTGAACGATGATTCTCCCTACACGCTTACGGATGCTGTCCGAACGTTGTTTTGTGATGCAACCGATGGAGAGATTACCGTGAATTTACCCACAGCTCAAAACCGTAACGGTAAAATATTTGAAATTATAAAAACCGACAGTTCAAGTGATATTATTTATATCGATGGGTTTGAAAGCGAGCTTATCAATGGGGCTGCATCATACAGCCTGACTTCACAGTACGATAAAGTTGTAATAGTGAGCAACGGGGAAAAGTGGTTTAAATTAAATTAATTAATAAAGCATTGTTTTATGGAAAAGGATTTTAAGTTTAATTTCGATATAAATACTGAATTAGCAGAATCAAATCTAAGGGATTTGAAAATTTGGCTGGATTTATTGAAAGAACAAGTTAGTAAAGCTGATATTGGTTCAGAAGCTTTTTTGAGTTTAGGTAAAAGCATTAGCACTGCCAATGACAAAATTATGCTTTACGAGAGAGCATTAGTAGATGTTGAAAAGTCTGCTAAATCAGTAAAGGATATTATTTTGCTTAGTGGCAGTTTAGCTGACCTGAACTATTCTATTGAAGATTTAAATGTTGTTTTGAAAAATCAAGAGATTGGTTCCGAAGAATTTAACAAAGCAGCTATTAAAGTTGGAGAGTACAATAGGAAGATTGCTCAAACTAATAAGTTAATAAATGAACTTGGTTCATTGACACCCAATGTTGACAAAATGATATATGTTGGCGAAAATGTTAAGACTGGATTTGAAGGTGCCAAAGCTGCCGCAGAATTGTTTAGTTTGGAAACAGGTCGACTTTCACAAATTATTGGTAATTTATCAAAAATTCAAGCCATACAAAACTCTATTCAGAAGCTATCAAATGCTTTACATAAAGAGTCGGTAAGTTCTTCTCAAAAGGGAAGCGATGCTAATCAAAAACTTTCAGGTTCATTGGTAGGCGCTACGGGTAGCTTTAAGGTGCTTAATAAAGTGATGTCGGCAAATGTTATTGGGATTATTATTACAGCAGTAGCCACTTTAGCTTCTTATTGGGACAAGATTAAAAATTCTATAAGCGGAGTTAGTTCAGAGCAAAAAGAGAATTTAAAAACCGGCACAAAGCTGTATGATAATGCTCAGAAAACCTTTACTAGCCTTGAAGGTCAAGAGAATATTGAAAGACAAAAAGGGAAAAGTGAGCGGGCTATACTTAAAACTAAGATAGAGCAATTAGGGGTTGTAATTAGTACAGGTAAAGCAGACATTGAAAACCAAGAAAAGGTATTAGCGGCTCAAATTGAAGCAGAAACACGAAATAAAAGAATCTTAAAAAGTGTATTGGAGTTTGTTTTGATAGGCTTATCACCTGTGTTGGCTGCTGTTGATAAGATAGCGAGTTTGTTTGACAAAGAGTTAAACTTGCGTGAGAAACTAGCGGATTTTGCTGCTTCACAGTTTTTTAATCCAGAAGAAGTAGAGAAAAAGGGTCAAGAGGCTATAGATGCGTCTAAGGAAAAGCTACTGGAGTTTGAAAACCAAAAGGCTGGATTTGAACTCAGCTTAAAAAATATTGACATAGAATCAGCCAAAAGCAAGGCAAAGCAAGAGCAGGATTATGAGCAACTCCGATTAGCTAATATGGAGGAAGGCAGGAAGAAAGAGTTGGCAGAGGAAGAGTTGAAATATGCTGGGGAAAAGGAACGCTACAAGGACAATACTAACGCTCTTGAAGAGTTGAAAAAACTGCATGAAAAGCGGGTAAATGACATTAACAAAGAGTGGGATGCAAAAGAGCAAAAGGAGCGAGAAGAAAGACAGAAGGCGGTTTTAGAGGCAAATGAGAAGTGGGTAAAACGTAACGAGGAAAATAAACGGAAAAGCCTTGAGAACGAGTTTAAGCTGCTGGAGAAGAGTTTGAAAGATAAGGAGATTACTGAGGAGGAAGCTCTTAGACGTAAGCAAAGCCTTACTCAGGATTTCTACGCACAGCAAAAGGCAGATTTACAAACGCATTATGATGAGCTGCTTGCTGCCGAGTTGGAAAAGAAAACCAATAACCAACTGAGCGTTGAAGAGTACGATGCCATTGAAAAAGCATTACGGGCTCAGAAAATCGAAGATGAGGCATCATTAAAAGTTCAACAACAGGAGGCAGAGAATGAACTAGACACTGCTATTGAAGAAGAAAAGAATGCCCGACTTCTTGCCCAAATTGAACGCGAGAAAGCAATTACCAAGGCGAAGTGGGAGTTTGCAGAAAAGGCTGCTAAAGATGGATTGGATGTAATTGATACCGTTAATAAAAACCTGATTAAGAATGCCAAGACTCAAAACGATATTGAGAAGGCAATAACCTTAGTAAAAATCGGCATTGATTCCGCAAAGGCGATAAGTAGTGCCATTTCCAATACTAATGCGCCGACACCTGATAACGTTGCTACAGGGGGTATTGCCGGTATTGCAAAATTTGCGGCCATATCCGCCCAAATAGCCTCAGCAGTGGCACAAGCTCATAAGGTATTGTCAAGTGGAGGAAGTATTGGTGGCGGGGGAGGAGCACCTTCAGCACCTTCGGTTTCAGCACCCCAAATCAGTGCGCCACAAATCGGTAGTACCCAAATTATTGCCCGCCAGCACAGCCCTGAACCTTTGAAGGTGTTTGTAACTGAGGCTGATATCCGTAGTGCCCAACAAAAAGTAAAAGTGATAGAAGACCAGTCGGTAGTAGTATAGTTTAGCTAAACAATACACTACGCATACTAATGCTACCCATTTCATTGCCCTCGTATATATGCGAGGGCTTTTCTTTTGCATCCTGCAAGGCCAATGTATATAGCAAAGGCAAATAATGGTCGTTAGTGGGTACGGCCAAATTAGCTCCTTTAGTAAGGGTGATGTAATCAATCAAAGGCTGGTGGTTACCATCATTAATATGTTTTTTTACCGCCTCGTCAAACTCAATAGTCCAGTCATAGCCCGTGTTGGGGTTGTTCCAATCTATACGGCCCAAATTGTGTACAATGTTGCCACTGCCCAAAATCATTACCCCTTTGTCCCTTAGTTTAGCTAAGTATTTTGCTAAGTCGTAGTGGTATTGGGGAGGCTTTGAGTAATCAATACTTAATTGAAAAACGGGTACATCGGCATTGGGGTATATGTGTTTTAGAACAGTCCAGGCACCATGATCAAGTCCCCAACTTGTATCCGCTTGAACTGTGGTTTTATCTTTTAATAGCGTTTGTGTTTCTGTAGCAAACGTTGGAGAGCCAGGTGCAGGGTATTGCACATCAAACAAGGCTTGGGGGAATCCTCCGAAATCGTGGATGGTTTCAGGCTTTGCAGTAGTGGCTACCCATGTTCCGTTGGTGAGCCAATGGGCAGAAACCACCAATATTGCTTTGGGTTTTTCAACCGTTTGGCCCAGTTTAGTTAGGGTTTGGGTAAAAGTATTGTTATACAAGGCATTCATTGGATTGCCATGCCCTATGAACAAAAGCGGTGCTTTTGCGGTGGGTTCTGCATTCTCAGTTATTTTGTGCCAATCTTTCAGGCCCATCAAAGGGGTGGTTGCCATAACAAGTCCTACTGTTTTTATAAAGTCCGAGCGTTTCATCCCGATATAATTTACTCAAAGATACTAAATCAATGTTTAAACATCAAATTGTTTGCCAAATAAGTCAAGAGTTTTTAGTTTAATGTTTCAAGTTTGATGAACAGATAAATATAAATCAAGTTATTGATAATTAAATACTAATCCACAAATCCTCAAATCTTCAAACCGATAAATTTTAAAAGTGATACCTTTGCCTTTTATTTTAGGTGAGTACAATGAGCCGACAAACTGCCCCAGAGGAAGTACGTAAAATATTTACAGATTACCTTGAGCAAAAGAAGCAGCGCAAAACGCCCGAACGTTATGCTATATTGGATGAGATATACAGCAAAAAGGAGCATTTTGATGTTGAGTCGTTATACATACAGATGAAGAACCGCAACTACCATGTTAGCAGGGCTACGGTGTATAACACGCTTGATTTGTTGCTGGATTGCGGCCTTGTTACCAAGCACCAGTTTGGTAAAAACATGGCTCAGTTTGAACGTAGCTTCGGTTACCGCCAGCACGACCACCTGATTTGTAACCGTTGTAATAATGTGATTGAATTTTGCGACCCCCGTATACAGCAAATACAGAGTATGATGGGTGAGTTGCTGAAATTTGATATCACCAGCCACTCGCTAAACTTGTTTGGTTCGCCAAAATTAGACGATGCAGGCACTTGCACGGCTTGCAGCAAAAATTTTAAACCAGAAGAACAAACCGCTTAAAACAGATAGATTACATACGATGGTAGATGTAGTATTGGGCCTGCAATGGGGCGATGAAGGAAAAGGAAAAATAGCTGACTTTTTAACTCCCCGCTACGATGTGGTAGCTCGTTTTCAGGGTGGGCCAAATGCAGGGCACTCGCTGGAAATAAACGGGATGAAACACGTGTTGAACACTTTGCCTTCAGGCGTGTTCCACGAGGGATGTATCAACCTTATCGGCAACGGAGTGGTTATCGACCCTATTTTGTTGCGTAAAGAAATTGAGAAAACAATAGCTGCCGGAGCTAACATAAAGGACAGCTTATACATATCGCGCAAGGCGCATTTGATTTTACCCACTCACCGTATGTGGGATGCTGCCAGCGAAAGCTTTAAAGGCGACCAGAAAATAGGCAGTACACTGCGCGGTATCAGCCCTACTTACCAAGATAAGTACGGACGTTACGGATTGCGTGTGGGTGATATGCAAAGCAGCGACTTTAAAAGTCGTTACGAGCAAGTGAAGAAAAAGCACATGGCGGTGATTAATTTTTATAATTATGCGTGTGATTTGGATGCGCTTGAAGCTGAGTTTTTTGAGGCGGTAGAATACCTTACTCAGTTTAAACAGGTGGATAGTGAATATTTCATTAATGACTTGATTAGCCAAGGCAAGAAAATACTTGCCGAGGGTGCACAAGGCAGCATGCTGGATGTTGACTTTGGTACCTACCCTTATGTTACCAGCAGCAACACTATTAGTGGTGGTGCTTGTGTAGGTTTGGGTATTGCGCCTAAGCACATCAACAAGGTGTACGGTATTTTTAAAGCTTACTGCACCCGTGTGGGCAGCGGGCCTTTCCCTTCTGAATTGAATGATGCGTTGGGACAAGAGCTACGAGATAAAGGCCACGAGTACGGTGCAACTACAGGCCGTCCACGTCGTACAGGCTGGTTGGATTTGGTGGCTTTGAATTATGCCATCATGTTGAATGGTGTAGATGAATTGATAATGATGAAGGCAGACGTATTAAGCGGCTTGCCCGAGGTGAACGTGGCTACTGAGTATGTTGTGAACGGACAACTTACTAGGCAGCTGCCGCATACCTATAACGATGGGGAAGTTACCCCGCATTACACCGCTTATGCCGGCTGGCAAGAGGACTTAACTAAAATAACTGACTACGATAAACTACCCCAAACTTTCTGCGATTACATAAAAGCCGTTGAAACAATTATTCAGAAGCCTATTGGCATCATCTCGGTTGGACCTGACAGGGCTCAAACGATTATGCGATAGTGTGTTTTCTGCTGCAGTTTAGGAACTTATTGCGTTGGCAATACGGCCTTAAATTGTGTTGTTGCAATGGCAAAGATTGTGTTTCTTTGCGGCGTAATTGGGTATAGAATTTACTATGACTGAATTTGAACTGATAATGCCTAAAATGGGCGAGAGTATTGCTGAAGCCACTATTATTAACTGGCTAAAGAACGAAGGCGATAAAATTGAAGCCGACGAAAGCGTACTTGAAATAGCAACGGATAAAGTTGATAGCGAAGTACCATCTCCTAAGGGTGGTGTTCTACTTAAGAAGCTATACAACGTAAACGATGTAGTAGAAGTGGGCAAGCCCATTGCTATTATCGGTCTTGAAGGCGCGGGTGCACAACCTGCTGCCCCTGCCAGCCAACCCGCTGAAAAACCAGTTGAAACTGCACCAACACCTGTTGCTTCAGTTCAAAATACAATCACACAAGCGCGCGAAACTGTTGCCCCTGTTGCAGGCGGTGCCCGTTTTTACTCGCCGTTGGTATTAAACATTGCCCGTAGTGAAAATATCAGTATGGCTGAGCTTGAAGGCTTGCCCGGTACCGGTAGTGAAGGCCGTGTAACTAAGAAAGATATTTTAGCATACGTTCAACAACGTCAAAATGGTGTTGCTCCTGCAGCTACTCCTGCTGCTCAACCTGAGGTGAAAGTGGTTGAAAAACCTGCCGCCCAAGTTAGCCAGCCTAAAATTACTGCTCCCGCGGTAAGCTTAAACGCAGGCGATGAGATTATAGAAATGGATCGTATGCGTAAGCTGATTGCCGACCACATGGTAATGAGCAAGCATACTTCTCCGCACGTTACTTCGTTTGTTGAGGCTGATGTGACCAATATGGTGCGTTGGAGAGAAAAAATGAAGGATGTTTTCCAAAAACGTGACGGCGAGAAGCTGACCTTCACTCCAATGCTGATTGAAGCCATTGCGAAAGCCATCAAGGATTTCCCGATGATAAATATATCAGTTGACGGTACTAATCTTATTCGCCGTAAGGCTATTAATATTGGTATGGCAGCTGCACTACCCAGCGGTAATTTGATAGTACCGGTAATTAAAAACGCTGACACTAAAAACCTATTGGGATTGGTGAAGGATGTGAATGACCTTGCTAACCGCGCCCGTAACAATAAACTTACCCCTGACGAAATACAAGGCGGTACTTATACCTTGACTAACGTTGGTACTTTTGGTAACGTAATGGGGACACCCATTATCAACCAGCCTCAAGTAGCCATTATGGCAGCAGGTGCTATCCGCAAAAAACCTGCGGTAGTAGAAACTGAGTATGGCGATGTAATTGCCATACGCCACATGATGTACCTAAGCCACAGCTACGACCACCGTGTAGTGGATGGTGCTTTGGGCGGTATGTTTGTTCGCCGCGTTGCTGATTACCTTGAGCAATGGGACGTGAACCGCGAGATGTAATCGTTTAACAAAAATATAACAGTAAAAAAGCAGGCCTTGTGTCTGCTTTTTTGTTTTTGGCAAAACCGTTGCAGTATAAACGTTGTTTAAACAATAAATAGAAATAACAATGAACAAAGTTTGGATAATAACAGGATGCTCAACAGGCTTTGGCCGCGAGTTGGCAAAACTTACCCTGAAACAAGGGTATAAAGTAGGAGTGGCTTCACGCAATACGGATGATGTGAAAGATATTGTTGAGGCTTACCCTGAAACTGCTTTGGCGGTGAAGTTGGATGTAACCAAGCTTGATGAAATTAAATCAGCGGTGGAGCAAGTGAAACAAAAATTCGGACGTGTGGATGTGTTGGTAAACAATGCCGGCATAGGGTACTTTGGGGCTGTAGAAGAAAGCGAGGACGATGAAGTACGTCGTATGTTTGAGATTAACTACTTTGGCTTAGCTAACATGACTAAAGAAGTGTTGCCTATTATGCGCAGCCAACGTAGCGGTCATATTATTAATATAGCCTCTATTGGCGGTTTGGTTGGATTTCCAGCGTTAGGCCACTACAACGCTACTAAGTTTGCGGTTGACGGCTTATCAGAGGCATTGGCAAAAGAAACTGCACCGTTGGGTATTAAAGTAACGGTAATTGCCCCGAGCGGCTTCCGTACTGATTGGGCCGGACGTTCAGCCAAAAACAGTGCGATTGTGATTGATGACTATGCACAAACGGCAGAGGTAAACAAAAACACGATAAGAGGCTACAGTGGTAACCAACCCGGTGACCCTGTTCGTGCAGCGCAGGCTATTATCAAGGTAACAGAGGTTGAAAACCCGCCTTTGCATCTTCTGCTAGGAGTAGGGGCATTTAAAGGAGCGCTTGCCAAGCTTGATTCGTTGAAGAAGGATTACGATGCTTGGGAAGAAACTACCATAGGTGCGGATGCTCCGGCTTCACAAACTGCATAAGTTGCAACACGATATAATTTAACTAAAAAAGCAGGCTCACAGCCTGCTTTTTTAGTTAAATTAAGTTCCTCTTAACTAAAAAAAATTAAATTTAAGTTTTAATGACATTTTCTTAAATAACATATATCTTTGATTAAACTTTATTAAAAAATCTTAACTATAGAGACTTGTTGTTTAAGATTTGGCAACATTATTATGAATACCTTTATAGCAGGCAGCTTAATCAGTCAAGGCTACTACAAAAGCTTTCAGCCCAATTTTATAAACAGAGATTGGCAGTTGCCCAATATGGAAGTGCTGTCTTTACTGAGTCAAGCCGACAGAAATTTGGGCAGGCTGGATATGTACTCTGAGTACGTTGATATAGACTTGTTTGTTAAAATGCACATTGCTAAAGAGGCTACTCAATCATCAAAAATTGAGGGTACGCAAACAAATGTTGAAGAAGCTTTTTTGAGTAAAGATGAAGTTTCTTCTGAAAAGAGGGACGATTGGGAAGAGGTGCAGAATTATATAGTGGCAATGAATGATGCTGTGAATATGCTGCACAGGTTGCCATTTTCTTCAAGACTTATTAAACAAACCCATAAAATATTGTTGCAGGGGGTTAGGGGGGAGCACAAGATGCCCGGTGAATACCGCAAGAGCCAAAATTGGATAGGGGGAGCAACTATAAATGATGCTGTATTTGTGCCGCCTGTCCATACTTCGATAGATGAGTTAATGTCAGATATTGAAAAGTTTGCCAATGATGAGTTAAATCCGTTGCCCGATTTGTTGAAGGTGGCGTTAATACATTATCAGTTTGAGACTATACATCCTTTTTTGGATGGTAACGGCAGGGTGGGTAGATTGCTTATTACGCTGTATTTGGTGGGTAAAGGGATTTTAAAACGTCCCATTTTGTATTTGTCGGATTTTTTTGAACGCAATAGAATTCTGTATTACGATAATTTAACCCGGGTAAGAACACACAATGACTTAAACCAATGGCTTAAATTTTTTTTAACGGGTGTGATAGAAACTGCTAAGAGTGGGGTTACCACGTTTGACGCTATTTTACAACTGCAAAAAAACATGGAGGCTGAAGCGGCTAAGTTAGGTAGCAGAGGTAGTGATGCAAAAAAGGTGATAGAGTATTTGTACAAAAAACCTATCATCACTGTACAGGAAATTGAGGGGATAATAGGTAAATCAAATGTGACGGCGTATAAACTTCTAAGTGATTTTGAAACACGTGGAATATTGAGTGAAATAAAAAGCGCACAACGAGGTAAATTATATGCATTTAAAGAGTACATAAATTTATTTAGCAGTAACCCAAAATAAAAAAGGGCCGACTCAGAAGGCAGGGGTTTGAAAACCCCTATTATTAAAATTTCCTCCCCGCGCAGGACTTAAGTCCTGCGCGGGGAGGAAATCACAAAAGCGATAGGTTTTAACTTATCGTGGCAAAAAGGGACAGTAACACTTACTTGCGTGATAACATTCTTTATTATAGCCCCGCTATGGGTTTGTCTTTGGGGTAATGGATTTCGTACGTAAACTTAAGTTTTTTGGTTTCTTTGGCTTTTAGCTTCAGTTTCCATTTCAGGCTGCCGCTGGGTTCGTCCAACTCTGCATCGTCGCTTTCTTTCAATACCACTTTTATTTCGTTTGTGCCGCTTACTACGGGTATCTGGTCTTCTACCTCCACATCAATGGCTTGGTTTTTAGTGTTCCGTACTACAATCTCAATGGTGCGGGTTTCAATCTTTTCATCCCCTATAAATCTCTCTTTGTGTTTTTCTTTTACCTTTTTGCGGGTTAGGGCAAAACTCTTATCCCTGCCTAAGTTTACGCTTAGTGTATCTTCGGTGGTTGAAGGGTCTAAATACATCTGGCCTACAAATGCACCGTCAAAATACAAACGGGCATTGCCCGGAATGATGTTCATTTCTTCCCATCCGGTGATACGAGCCATTAAAAATGCGTCAGAACTTATTTTAGGAACAGCGGCAAACTGCAAGGTCATCGGCACATCCTTATCGTTAATCAGTACTTTATGGGTTTTTCCGTCACTGTTCAATGTGTAGTTCAGCTTTATCTCGTACTCTACGCGCAACAGGTTTTCTGTAACGCTGATATAATCTAACAGCGAGTTCAAGTCCTTTTCCTCCAGGTCGGTCATATCGTCAGCATTATTATGTCTAAAGGCTAAACTTTCCTTTTTAAGCGGCATTGCTGAGTTTGTGGAAGGTGCGGGTGAATAACTTTTATACTCGTAAAAACTAAGGTACCAAGGGCTAAGGGTAGGTTTGGTATTGCTTTCGGTAGGAGTGGAGGTGCTTAAGGTAAGCTGAGTGTTTTTCCAATCAAGGCCGGTATTTTGTGTAACGTTGGCAAAGTAGTTCAGCTTTAACGAACCGTTTACAGAAGAGGCTTGCAAATCATAAGCGGGTACCCAGTTTGCAGCATCAACAAAATAACTAAAACTAAGTTGTGTGGTGGTTGGGTTTTCAGCGTACACCGTTACCAATACTTTGTGTATGGGCTTGGCATCGCCGCTATTGTCTGCGCCTTCACCACTTTGCAATAGTAGCAATGCTTTGTGGCGGTTGTTAAGTCGGTTGCGCACCTTTGCAATTTTGTCCTTAATCTTTTCATACTTCAACTCTTCGGCATAAATGGCATTTAGTCGTTCTTTCAAAAAAGCCATCCCTTGTTGCAACAACTGCAACGAGTCTTTCAACGGCTCACCTTTAATGATGCGGTTGTTCATCAACATATTTTTTTCAGTAGTCAGGGCTTTTAAATGGTTGTCCGCATCCTTTTCTTCATACCTCAAATCATCCAAAGAGTCTAACACCTGTTCAATCTCCTTGTCGTATTTTTTATTGGCAGTCGGTTTCGGTTTGGCTTCTTCGTACACAAGTTCATATTTCACATCCATCACCACTCCGTTTTTAATACTGGCTTGCAGCGACGGTTGATTGATGTAAGGCGATATGTTCTCAAAGGCAAACTCGTTGATGCCTGCACTCAGGTTCACGTTCTCGGTATAATGTAAATCAGCTCCCTGCAAATACACAGTAACTTTTTGCAGTTTGGCATTGATGGCTTTGGGGGATTGTGCATTTGCGACGCCGCAACAGATAATGGCGAATACGACAAGAATTTGTTTCATATTTGATGATGTATTTGGTTTGCTATTTGATGCAGCTATAATTGAAATTCCATAAGCTGAAATAAAATTTTTTTGAAACCCTTGTAAATGGCGGCATTTGAGCACCATAAAACGGATGAGGAACTGGTGGCAGAGTACCAACACACCCATAACAAATGGGTGGTGGGTGAGCTGTTTAAGCGGTACTCATTACTTAGTTTTACGGTATGCCATAAATACTTGAGGGATGAGGCCGCAGCCAAAGATGCCAGCATGGCTGTTTTTGAAAAGCTGTTTACCGACTTATTGAAGCACAGTCCGCAAAATTTTAAAAGTTGGCTATACAGTGTTTGCAAAAACTATTGTTTGATGCAATTACGCAAACCCGCACTGGAAGTGCTGGTAGCTGAGCCTGAAGAAGAAAGTGAAACTTTTTTTGTGAAATTTGGTGAGTTACTGCATCAAGAGGGTGAAGGGGAGGAAAAAGAGCACAAACTGCAAGCGTTGGAAAATGCATTGGCACAGTTGAATGAGAAGCAGCGGGAATGTATTGATTTGTTTTTTTTGAAACAGAAAAGTTATGAGGAGATAAGCCTGCAAACGGGCTACACCGCTAATGAGGTGAAGAGTTATATACAAAACGGTAAACGTAATTTAAAAAACGCCCTTGCACAAAAAGGAATTCTTTTTGGATGGGCATTACTAGTATGGATACAGCACAATGTATAAGCAATGAGATGTGGGAAGGCTATGCGCAAAAAACGCTTAGCCCCAACCAATTGCAAGCCTTGCAGCAACACGTTGCAGGGTGTGAGTTGTGCGCGGATATGAAGGAAGGTATTGATACGCTTGCACATCCCGAAATGCTGCCCCAAACGGTGGCTGCTATTAATGCAGAAGTGGACGAATACCTGAAACCCAAACGGAAACGAATGGCGGTTTTATGGTATTGGAGTGCCGCTGCTGTTTTGCTGGTTGGGTTAGGCATAGGTTGGTACAATCTTACGCCCGTTGCTGATGATAGGATAGTTAAAAGTGAGAATATAAGAAAGGCTGAGGAAGGAGCGGCTTCTTCTGAAGTGGAAGAGAGCGTTGTCAAAAGAGATAGTGTTACTGAATTACGTTCGGTTCCCTCAGGTTCTGTTCCTTCAAAAGAACGAGAAGTTAATAGTGCGCCTGTGAATGTCGAAAGTGTTTCTGTGAGTAAAGATGAAAGCAGCATTTTACCTGAAAGTGTTTTTAAAAGTGAAGCAGAGGAAACGGAAAAAGTTGCGGGTGCGGATGATATGGAAGAAAAAGAGGTGGTAATAACAGAAAGTACAGTTTCGCCACCCGCAGTTGATTATAAAAAAGAAGCTACTCAACCCCTTAAAAAGGAGCAGAGAAGGGATATTTATCCCTCACATAATAACGTCAGTAACAATTTCAGGAATAATAATATCTCTAATAACAATTTAGAGGTGTCTAACTTGAATTTCTTTAGCCCTCAACAGGATTCTTTAAATTACCTGACTGCACAAAGTTACTTTGATGCAAAACTATACGACAGTTGTTTGCTGGTATTGCAGAACGTGGTTTTTACCTATTACGAGCAGGGCCAACTGCTTAGGGCAAAAGCACTAATGAAGCAAAACAACCCTGCTGAGGCTAAGAGAGTGCTTGAGTCGTTGATTTTTACAGATGAAAAATTGAAGAAAGAGGCTGCGGAGCTGTTAAAGTCTATCAAATAAGGGCTGCGTGTAAGAATCGGCATTAGTTTATCTCAAAAGCTAACATATCATTAACTTAACAAAAGGTATAAATTAGCTAAGTTTGCAGTTGAATGAAGGGAGTACTTCGCTGCATATACATATTGGCCTGTGTGGCAATGCTGGCCGCCTGCAAAAAGGATTTTGACGGAACTGCCAAACCCAATACCGCGCCTGAAACACATTTGGTAGCTGATACTATTGTGAGGCAAGGGGATAACCGTTTCACTTCGCAAGTGCGGGTGCAATGGTGGGGTACTGATGCTGATGGTTTTGTTACCGGGTATGAATACCGTATCAACAATTCAGCTTGGCAGGCAACCAAAAAGCAGGACTCAGTTTTTACGCTGATAATCCCTACCAATTCTGATACGTTTGATTTTGATTTTGAAGTTCGTACCATAGATAACAACGGCAACGCTGATGCTTCTCCTGCTCGTTTGTTTTTCCCTGTAAAAAACTCAGCCCCTACGGTTAACTTTTATGTATCGTCGGCTGTGCCTTCGCGCACCCCTGTGCGTAGTTTCCCCGCTATCCGTTATACTTGGCAGGCAGGCGATTTGGACGGTGATATTTCGCTGGACTCGTTTGAGATTTGTTTTAACGATACCAACGGTCCGTTTACTAAAATTGCCCCCGGTATCCGCGATATATTAGTAGTGGGTAAAAACCTTACCGGAAGTATTACCGACTGCGATATTTATTTAGGAAGCAACCAAACCCCATGGAACCGCACCATTGGGGGTTTAAAACTGAACGACAGCAACAAGCTGTATATACGTGCCATTGATAAAACAGGCAGTAAGTCATCATTTACTGCGTCTTACACCTTGTTTGTACGCAAACCGCAAGGCGATATATTGGTGGTAAATGCTATTGAATCGCAGTTTTTAAGGGCATCGGTGCAAAACTTTTATTTAACTGCGTTGGCATCGGCAACCTCAAAACCGTATGATTTGATGATGGCTACCGAGCGGAACGGAAATAATTATACAGAACTATCTCCCGACCCTTTTACCCAAGCACAGATATTCGGTTTCTTTAAACGCATATTGTGGTTTAGCGATGATACCGAAGCCAGTTTGGGATTACTGCAAAAATCGTCGTCGGTGTTTTTTGATAAAGGCGGGCGTATGATGGTGGTGAGTGCTGCCAATGATAATTTACCCACCGACCCTGCTTACTTAGACTTTACCCCCATAAAATCTTATTTACCTGTTACCAATAAAGATGCGTTTTTGATGCAACAAAACGACTCGTTGTTGCCTGTGAGCGGCGCATGGCCAATTTTGCGCACCCCTAATTTTTTAACAGGTATCAGGCCGTATGAGTTGCCGATTGATAACAACCTGTATGCTTACTCGGTATTGTACAACGGCCGTATTACTCGTGAAAACAACAGTGTGGTTTCGCCATGGACAGGTACATCGACACTTGTTTCTAAGCGCGTTCGTAAGTCTGACAACAAAACCGATTTCATTATCAGTGTTGTGCCCATGCACTTGTTTAACGGCTTGTCTAACTTCAATGCGTTTATGGGGCAGGCCATTAATACCGAACTTGAGTTTTAGCCGTATCTTGCGGGGGTGAAAAACATAGTGATTTTTGCCTCGGGCTCAGGCAGTAATGCCCAAAATATTATTGAATTTTTTAGGAAAGACGGCACTGCAAGTGTTGAGGCTGTTTTTTGCAATAACCCTAAAGCTGGCGTAATAAAACGTTGCGAAGACCTTGATGTACCCTGTGTGGTTTTTGATAGGGACGAGTTTTACAATACCCGCAAAATTGTTGATTTGATTGAGGCTTTTGATGCTGATTTGGTAGTGTTGGCCGGGTTTTTATGGCTGGTGCCTGCTAATCTTATCGAGGCGTTTCCTAACAGGATTTTGAATATACACCCTGCGTTGTTGCCTAAGTACGGCGGTAAGGGAATGTACGGAATGAATGTACATATTGCTGTTATTGAAGCCGGGGAAGAGGAAAGCGGTATAACTATACACACGGTGGACGCTGAATACGATAAGGGTGAAATTGTGTTGCAGGCTGTAACAAGGATTGATGCTGATGATACGCCTGAAACGTTGGCTAAAAAGGTACACGAGTTGGAGTACAAGCATTTCCCACTTGCTATAAAGAAGTATTTGGAGAAACTGTAAGGTTTTTCTGCCGCTAAGACACCAAGGCACTAACAAATTTATGCTTTATTGCTCCCTTGCGTGCGATTATCATTTCACTATAAAACAAAACCCCGCTTGCATTGCTGCAAACGGGGCACAAATACCGGAGAACGGATGAATGAAACCGGTACGTTGTAAGGTTATGCTGTTAATGTAGCAATAAGGGTTGAGTCAACTTCTTTGGCCAATTCGGGCTCTTCACCTGTAAAGGTTAGTTCAAAGCCGCTCATATCGCCAAAGGCGGTTCCTGTGGTTCCTTTTCCGGCACTTAACAAAGCACCGCGGGTTTCGCCCACCAGCCAGTATTTGCCGTTGTTATCCTTCACAATTACCATCAGGTTGTTTTTGGCCAGCAACAAAATTTCGTTGCGTTTATTTACCTCCAACTTATCTAATTTAACGGTAAGAGTTTGTTCGTAAAATACAGTGCCGTTTTCGTTGTTTACCTGTATGTTTTGTTCCAACTGCCCTGTTTTTTTTCTCAACTCGTATTTGAAGAATTTTTTAGTGGCTGCCAATGTGAATGCAGTGATGACACCGCTTGCAGCAGTTAATGTTGCCTTGTTGGCTATTTCTGTAAAATATACGGCTTCTATACCGCCGTTGCTTTGTCGGCAATCCAGCGTGAAGCCTGTGGTTAATGCACATGACATATTTTTAGTTGTTAAGTTTTATGTTTTAAGAGTTTTGATTTTTATTTTGGGTTGGCTGCTTTTGGCAATTAGCATTTGGCTTTTAGCTAATTGCCAAGAGCCAAGAGCAAACAGCTATTATGCGTTGGTGTATTGTACAATTTCGTTGGGGAATGCTACTTGTACGCCGGCTTTCCAACGGGCCTTCATGCGCACCTCGTCGTTGTCTTTGCTGTACCAGATGTTGAAGTTTTCAAAATCGTTCAGCAAATCAGTGCCGATGAAGAAATTGCTGCTGCGGCCTGCAAAAATGCGGTTGGTATCGTTTAGACCGTGAACAGCCACCACACGAATGTTAGTTCCGGGCAACCTCAATTCGCCTGCAATGTGATTATCAGGTCCGGCAGCATCGTAAAAGAAGTTGTTTTCGTCTTGAAGACCTAAAATCAATTTGCGGAAAGTGTCCCATCCTTCTAAGATTACCACATCGTCTTTGTCTAAAAGACTTGCGGGCAATGCAGTAAGGATATTGTTGTGTATTGCCACGGCGTTAGCCACTGTGATAGAAGTTTGCGCGCTTGTGTTACCTGCTACGGCAGTTCCGGCAGCGTCGATAATTTTTACAAAACCATCAAATTTGTTCAGGTTTGGGTTGCCGCTGGTGGTATCACCGCGCCAGTAAGCTTTTTCCATTTCCTGCGCAATAATAGCGGTCATAAAATCGGCAAGGGCTTCTTCGGGCACAAGGGTTTCGTAGTAGCTGCCTGCGTTTAGCAAAAATTGTGTCCATTTGCTTTCCAATTCATCGGGACACCATTTTTTATTCACTTTGATTTTACCTACAGTGATGGTGCGTTGGGTGAAGGTGGTATCGCCGCTGGCGGTGAAGCCGCATCCTGTGCCGCTTTGAAAATACACTTGGTCGTCCATGATGTTGATGACCTCGGCTGATTTGATACCTGTTTGTACGGGGAACAATTCGGCGGTGCGGCTGCCAAACAGTGATTTGGTTACCAAGGGTACTACGTTTTGCTCGGTATAGTTATCCAGCGAGCTGATGCTGTATGCAAACGAATGCTTAAGCAATCGGGGAATTGAGTTGTGTTTCATTGTTGTGTTGTATCGTTTTGAGTTGATAGTATTTTTAATCGCTATTAGCCGTTAGCCTTTGGCTTTTAGCAGATGAAAGCATAGTGTCATTGCTAAGGGTTAAAGGCCAATTCCCAAAAGCAATGAATTAGCTTTTCAGTAATGCGGCGATGCGCTCGGCTTTGGTGGGGTTATTGGTGTTATGGGCAAACTGGCGGTTGCGGATAGGCTCGTCGGGGGTGTTTTCTACCAGTATTTCCAGTACGCGGCTAATTTTGCTCAGGTTTTGGCGCAAGGCTTTGTTATCGGCCTGCATAGTACTGAATTGCTTTTTTATAGCGGCCAACTCCACCGCGTTTTCTTCGTGCTGTCGGTACATCATTTCTATTTTCTCTTTCAGGTCTGATGCTTGGTTTATTGCGCCCGTTTGTGGTTTCGAGCCTGTTTTCACGCCTTTTCCGCCGCCTGCGGCTAAGGTTGCTACCGCTCCTTTTTTGGTGGTGAAGCGGGTACCGTCTTCCAATTCGTACTTACCGTCGGCAATGGGCATTTCACCTTCGGGGGTAATTACCATCACCAATGTGCCTACTGCCAGCGCGCCTTCGTACATAATTTCAGTGCCGTCGGTCAGCATTGTTTCGGTTACTTCGCCTGCGGGCTGTTCGCCAAAGGCCAGTTTTTTAATTTTATCCCAGGCATCGGTACCAATGGCCTTCAGGATTTTTTCTTTAGTCATTTTCATTTTTGATAATCTCAATTAATTGTTGGATAATAATTTCCGATGCATCGGTTACGTGCATTTGGCCAAACATCCCTTCCACGCTAAACCCTTGCAGTTTGCCTGTTTTTATGTAGTTGTCCCACACTTGCGGGTTATCCACCTTAAAACATCCAAACCAGCTGCCGTCAGGCAATTCGGGGTAGTAAGCAGGGGCATTTACGCCGTTTTGTTTGTCAATCAAATAGCTTTGCACCATGTACACGCCGCCCACTTTTTGCTGCGGGTTGTGCATTACATTTACATTGGCGGTGTAACGGTTGCGGAAGTATTTATAACAAACACTTTTAATGGTAGGCTCATCAAATACCACGTAGTACTCGCGGTCGCCCTCTTTGCGGTAAATGGGCAGGTTGGCTACCATCAGCGCACCGCAGATAATGCGTTGCTCGGCGTGCTGCACCTTAAACTGCATGGGTTTTTGGCGGTTAAATGCCACCCAATTAAATTCGGTGGCGGGCACATCTACCAATGCTACGTAATCAACCCCTGATACAGGGTCTTCATCGGTAATTTTTAATTTGTAAACAGGGAGTTGTTTTTGCATTTGCCCTGTAATTGGAGGGGGTGCAAAGTGTGCAATGTGGGGGAGGAAATTTTTGATGTCGGGGGTGTTGTTGGTTGGTAGTTGATGGTTGATGGTTGTTGATGGTTGATGGTTGTTGGTGGGGATGGATGTCAGATGGCAGATGTTGGATGTCAGGGGTGTGGTGGTGGTTGATAGTTGGTGGTTGTTGGTGGGGATGGATGTCTGATGTCAGATGTCGGATGTCGGGGATGTTGGTGGTTGATAGTTGTTGGTGGATAGCGGCTTGTGCTATAGAGTAGTCAGTTTATTGCGGCTTTCCGCAGGCACGGAAAACAGGGGTAGGGTTTATAATCGGTGTACCGAATAATTATTCGGTATTGGCGGCCTGATTTTTGACTTTGGGAACTCGTAATTTTGTGAGGTATGTACGAACGAAAAATTAAGGAAGATTTTAGTTGTGGCATTACTGTGGCCATGCGGGTGTTTGGTGCTAAATGGAAACCCTGTATTATTGATGCGATAGACAAGGGCTGCACAAGGCCGAGCGAAATACACCGCTACATACCTGAGGCTACGCCACGGGTGCTGGATATGCAACTGAGTGAATTACTGGGGATTGGCGTGGTGGTTAAAGAGACTACTGAGGGGTTTCCGCTGTGTAGCGAGTACCGCCTTACTGAGCTGGGCAGGAGTTTTTTGCCCATTGTGAAACAGTTGGACGATTGGGGTAATACCTATAAACATGAATTAATGGATAAATTGGCCGAGGCTGTTTAACCTTCGGCCAATCCATACTTTTTATACTTTTGCTTTGCGGCTTAAAAGTATCTCGTACATGTACAAGGGTACTGCCCAACCCATCCAAAATAAAGAGGGTGATATATCTTCAAAACTGCCCAGGCTCTTTACATAAGGGGTTTGTAGCGATAAGCCTGATATAATAAAAGCAAGAGTTACCAAGTAACTTCTTGTCATCCATTGGCGGTGCTGGGTAAATTTCTTTTTAATGGCGGTATAGTAAGCAATGGCTGTGGAGCTAATCCATACGAATGCCCATACTTGTACCGAAAACGCATACGCCCAGTTTACTTTGTATGCTGTGGTAAAGGCCAGTATTACCGCGCAAATACTGCTTACTAAAATAGCCAGCAAATACAGTATGCCGATAATGCGGTGCACTTTGTAGCTAAAGTTCCGCAGTTTGGGCCAAAACTGTATAAGTCCTAATAATAACGCACCACCACCGGCGGTAATGTGGGAGATTAATACCCAACGCAGGCTAAAGTATTTGCCCAATGCTTCGGGTGTAAGGGTAAGGTAATGATCGGCGCTGTGCATAAACAGCCATGTTAAGAATGCCACTATTGCCCAAAGTACAAAAGGGGCAACGTCGGTTCTATCCAATGATAAAGTCTTGTATTTCATTGTTTGAGTACTATTAAATTTTGCTGGTGCAAAGTTCTTGCAAGCACTCGGGCGGGTAAATAACCGAATAAAGATTCGGTAAGCTATCAGTCTTTATAGAAATGATTTTGTTTACATATTGGTTGCGTAGTGCTTAGGTGGTTTGTGACAAAAATATGGCTCTTTTTCATTGCTCAAATCGCTATAAATCAAACGTTAAATGCATATTTATGAGGTTTCAAAATTTTTTCTACTGATAATCAATCAGTAGCATTTTTTCTTTAAAACATATTCAAAAATGTTTCTATTAGTAAACAAAAACATATACTTTTGTCATGTCGATTGAAACAGAATTATTAATAAACAAGGAAGTAACGATGCAACTTAAGGTGATTAACGACGAATTGTACGAGATGATGTGGGAACTGCACCCCACGCACGATGCCCTGGTGGCGATTAAAGAAAAACTGGGCCGTTTGGTTGATAAGGCTTGGGAAGAGTACAAAGAGCAGCTTCAGCCAACAATACACACCAGCCCCAAACCCTATCAGCATGAAGCAGCTATTTAAACCCCGCGGAGCAAAGCAGGTGAACGACATTGAAGTATTGATTCTTGTGCTTACGGTAGCCATGATACTTGCAAACGTTTGCAGGATGCTTTTTTAAACCGCTATTAAACAAAACTATTGATTTCTTCTCCCTTCCTTTTGGATTTCTAATTGCAAGCCTTCAAGGCACACCTCTTACTATTTACAATTATTTATAGCTTAAAAATGAACGTATTAATTAAAAAATTAACGAACGGGCCGGTGCGCCACGGAAAAAATTTTTGTATAGCCCGCATTGAGGGTAATCAACTGGCTGAGATTGAGGGCAAGTGGACGAAAGGGACGTTTACGGTGAGTTTGCTGCACCAACCCAGCTACATTGAAACGTACGAACGGTACGGCCTTGCAGGAACGGATACCGAGTGGCGGATGGCGCTCACGCTACTATATAATCAAGTGGCGGGATTAACTACCGATAGTTTACCATTGCCTAAGGATATTTTATCGATGCCTGCGCCAAATGCAGACAAGAGTTGAAGCGCAGCCCTATTAATTGCAAAAAATGATTTGGAGGATATAACCTCTGCCTAAAAAATACATTGGAAAAGAATTTTTCGGAGTGGAAGGGTGCCGCCCTATCGTAAAAGGCCCTTCAAAAAAAATAACAGGATACCATAACTGTAAACCTACAAAACAGCGGTGAAAACTACTGACAGGTAAAGGTATGCGCATAAAACGGATGAACGAAGCAAAATAAGAACAAAAGGTTATGGAATTAAATAAAATAATTGAAGAGATATATAATGACCCGCAATTGAAATTGCTTAGCGGAACGGTTGGAAAACAGGATAATGAAGATTTATTGCACGAAGTAATATGCCAGTTATACGATAAACCTGAAAAGGTGCTTGAAATACATGCGAAGGGTTATTTGAAATTGTATGTGGCCCGCATGATTATTTGGCAAAAGAACGATAAGTACAGTTTGTTTAACAAGAAATATACACAGCCTTTTTCGCCGTGGGATGATGAGACGTATGATGTGGCGGAGGAGATTATTGACCACGAGGGTATTAACCGTAGGGAGTTGAGGGCTTTGAAGAAGATTGCAGATGATAGTCGTAAAGAGCCGCCCCATTTTTACCCTGCGCGTTTGTGTGTAGAGGTTTCGGAATGTAAATCGTTTAGAGAGGCGAGCCGTAGGACGGGTATCCCTTTAAAATCGGTGATATACATGTTTAGGAAATACGTGAAGGAGGTGCGTGCGTATGCCGACCAAGACTAAGGTGTTGCTGGTGGTAAATTACAGGAGTAAGAGCGACCCTTTTAATGTGGGCGGTGTTGAATACCACCGCCTGCTGATACCCTTTATCCATCTTAGTCAGCGCAGCCCTATCGAATTGCATCAGATTAATGAAATTGACCCTGAGAATACCCGTCTTGAAAATTTTGATGTGGTAGTGTTTAGTCGTGTGTTAAGCAATTTTGGCCGCGATGAGTTGGTGCTGAATGCACTTAAAAAGGCGGGTATTCCGTTTGTGGTGGATGTAGACGACTATTGGCGGTTGCCAACCTCGCATTTGTTGTACGACCAATGGCGGCAACACCGAATGGCCGACCGTATTGAGTTGGCGCTTAAAAATGCAACTGCGGTGATTACGACTACACCGCATTTGGCCGCCCAAGTGCGCAAGCTGAATAAGAATGTGGCGGTTGCCCCTAATGCTATCGACCCTGAGCAGCCGCAATTTGTGCCGCAACCTTTGTACAGCGATGTGGTGCGTGTGGGTTGGGTGGGCGGTTTGTGCCATACGGATGATATACCGTTGTTGCAGCGTGGGTTTGAGAAGCTGTATGAAGATGCGCCGTTGCAGCCTCATTTCGGGGTGAATTTGTGCGGGTATAGTCCCCAAAATTTTGATGTGTGGGGGTATTACGAGCAAATTTTTACGGCAGGCCGGGCAAGGCCTAATTACCAACGGGTGCATGGGCTTGATATACGGCATTATGCCACGTTATACAATAAACTGGATGTGTGTATTGTGCCGTTGGCCGATACGTCGTTTAATCGCTGTAAAAGCCCGTTGAAATTGCTGGAGGCAGGCTGGTTTAAGAAGCCTTGTGTGGTATCAAAGGTGTATCCGTACACGTTGCTGGGCGAGCATTATAAGAACTTGCTGTTTGTTGAGAATAATAAAACCGATTGGTACAAGTACATTAAGAAGTTGATACAAACGCCCACGTTGCGCCAAGAGTTGGGCGAAGCCCTGCACGAAACCGTACGCGAGCATTATGTGATGGATAGGGTGAACGGGGTTAGGGAAGATGTGCTAAATAATTATTTAAGGTGGGTACAAAACCCAATGTTGCCCTGAATATAAAATTCAGGGCTTTTGGGGTGTAACGTCCCGAATGGTTTAAAACCATTCGGGACGGAACCCTTTGATAGCGGCGGGCTTTATGCCCGTCGGGGTGACGGAATGGCCGTTGGGGGGCGGTGGAGGTGGGTATGAAACCCACCGTTGTTGAGCTATAAGCGGAGCAAGGTTTAAACCCTGCTCCGCTTTTCTGTTTTAGGAAGGTCTCTAGTCATTAGGGTTAACATCATTTCCTAACTTTGTTTTGATGCTTTGGCAAGTGCAGAGAAATTTTTGAAGAAATTTTCCAACCTTCGTTAAGTATCTATGTCAAAATAGTGTTTAAACCTGCGTGTGGAATGATAACGATATAGTTAAGGGCTGTGCTGATAACGACCCTAAGATGCAACAGGTGTTGTACCAAAGGCTAGCGCCTAAAATGCTGGCGGTGTGCTACCGCTACTGCAACGATAGGGACGATGCCAAGGATATAATGCACGAGGCATTTGTGAAGGTGTTTATGAATATCGGCAAGTTTAAGTTTAACAGCACGCTGGAAACATGGATAACGCGGATTATGATAAACACTTCGATTGATTTTTTTAAGAAGAAAACGAAGGTTTCGCAGTTGTTTGATAACATGAAGGACGGTGAGGAGTATGATGTGGAGCACGAGATTGACGACCCGGGCCCCGAAGTGAGTGAAGATGTGTTGTTGCAGCTGGTGGATGAGTTGCCTAAGGGCAGTAAACTGGTATTTAATTTATATGCTATTGAAGGATACGGGCACAAGGATATAGCCCAAATGCTGGGAATATCTGAGGGTACATCAAAATCGCAGTTATCGCGTGCAAGAGATTTGCTTAAAAAAGCATTAAAAGACAAGAAACTAATTGACTAAGAAGAGAATACATATTGACGATTTTTTCCGCCGTGGCTTGGGTAATATGCAGTTACCTGTTGAGGGCAACGATTGGTTTGCTATGCAGGCCTCGTTGGCTGCTGCCCAAAAACGCCGGAAACGTCGCATAATGTGGCTGTGGGTAGTGGGAGTTTTGTTGCTGTTAGGCACAGGCACGGGTATTTATCTTATCAGTGATACTAAAGATACTAATGCTGCTACGTTCGCTCAACAACAAACAACAAACTCAACCGAGCAGCCTACAAATTCAAACACTTCTTCTCACAGCCCACAAAACGGAAGTACACAAACCCCATCTTCTGAAACAGAAAACAGCAACAGTGGTTTAGGTTCTGATACTACCACAACTCAATCTGAATCGAAGTTTGCGGATGATAATAAGTCTGTACAGCCTAAGCAAAAAACTGCCCCTAAACAGTCGGGTAATAATAAATCGGGCGGAAAAGAAACTACCGACAAGCCAAGCACTGATAATGGTGCGGGTGCAGGCAGCAAGGAAACATCAACAGCAAAAGAAACTGAGAATAAAGAAGACAGTAAGCCCATTGAGGCAAGCCATGATGAAACTCCGATAGCCGACACAAAACCAATAGTGATAGCGACTAATGATACCACAAAACCCCAAGAGGAGTCAGAACCTTCAGTAGCGAAGGTTGATAGTATTGAGCCTGAGTCAAAAACAACAAAAAACCCAACGCTTGGCAAACTCTCGCCTTTTAGTATCGGGTTTAATTTATCGCCTACAGCCTCAATGTTTGCAGCTCAAGACCAAACCAAGTACGGCAGCATATTGCGCAACGGCACTAAAGCCGGCTTGGCAATAACATCGCTTATCACCATCAATTACAAAATCAATGACTGGTCTTTTGGCTCCGGTATTGGTATTACTTCTGTAGGAACCCGCGGTAATTACCGCTATACCCATCAGGTGTACGACTCGGTACCTGTATTTAACCCCGGCGGACAAATTATCGGGTATTTTTATACCAATTTTAGGGACAGCAGCCAAAACCTTACCATTAGTAGCAGATATACCTACGTTACATTGCCTTTACAAGCAAGTTATAACTTGAAACTAACCGAAAAAATCGGGCTGCAATTTGGCGGCAGTATTCAGTTGCAGCGACTGGCAAGTGTGAGCGGTGAGGCGATAAGTCCCTTTAGCTTGTTTAGTATCGATGCAGCAAAACAAAAAGATGTTTTGCGCAAATGGAACGCAAGTGTAGCTATACAAACGGGGGTATATTATAAGTTAAGCCCGCAATGGCAGGTAAATGTGGGCTTGCAAATGAGTCGTTTTGCAGGTGGCTTGTATAGCAATGCGATTGGCACAGTAGTGCGTCCGCGTAATTTTGGGTTACATTTGGGTATAAATTATAATTTAACGAAGTGAATCCGTTGATGAAGTTTTTGAGACTTACAGGCATACTGTTATTGTTGGGTATATTAGGTACCCTGAACACTACTGCACAAATATGGAAGCCGCTGGGACAGGGTTTTCAGCAAATTCCTGTTGCAGTTACTTCAACAAACGATAATATGTATTTTGCCTTTGTTGACTCGACTACGGCACCCAACAAAAACAAAATATTTGCTGTGGCACGTTGGAACGGGTTCTTTTGGCAAGACTTGTCAACGTTTGTAGCCGGCCCTGAATCATACATTACCTCTGTAGAATGGTATAAGGATAAGTTATATGCAGGCGGTTTTTTTGATACTGTGTTTTTAGCATCACCAAAAACAGGACTATTAGTACTTGACGGTAAAAAATGGCTGAATGCAGCCAGACGTCGTGTTGAAGACCAAAGCCCTATCCGTATAAATGCTTTAAAAGTGTTTGACGGGTTTTTATATGCTGCGGGCGGGTTTTCGCGTATTGATACCACCAGAGCCAACGGAATAGCAAAATTTAACGGGTTTAAGTGGGAAGGGGTTGACGGACTGCAAGGCGGGGCCTATATAGGTCAAGCACTTAATTTGGAAGTGTTTAATGATTCGTTGTTTGTGTGTGGTAATTATACCCATGCCATAAGCAATAAAAGCGTACCCATATTTAAACTGAAAGGCTCATCCACCATTGCCGATTCTACAAGTCCGTTTCATTCAATTGCTCATTTGCAAAACGCAAAAACCGAATTAATGGCCGTTGGCTTGGGAAATAACTCAGACCGTATAATCTATTCATACATAAATGGCGGTTGGCAAAGCCGTACAAAGGGTTTTCCCAACTTACACCTTGCGGTATTCAGTGACCTTGAGTTTTTTGATAATGAAATATGGGCTTGCGGGTCGTTTAATATCTCACCCAAAAACAACAGTATTATTAAATGGTCGGATACCTCATGGCTAACGCTTGATGAGATAAACCTAACAGGTGTAAGATTTTTAAAGGGATTTAAAAACCGTTTTTTTGCTACGGGTAACTTTTTAAGTTTCGGCAGGATACAATTGAACCGCGTTGCTGAGTTTGATAACGATTTAGCCATTATAGCCGGCAGAGTGTACCACGATGCAAATAATAACTGCCGTCGTGATGTAGGCGAGAAACCTTTGGCTGGCCAAGTATTGCGCTTATTTAACGGGTTGGTGGTTACCTATACGGATAGGGAAGGGATATACTTTTTTGTAGTGCCCCGCAGCGGAACTTACCCCATTACCATTTTACCCAAAAAATATTGGTCGCTAAGTAGCTGTAATCCTACGTTATACCAGTTTACGCCAGCTACCAACAATGTGATTTTTGATACAGCCGATTTTGCCCTTCGCCTTGATGGAAGTATTGAGGATGTGGGGATTAAAATATTGCCTAATGCAGGTTACAAAGCCCGCAGGGGGATAACAGAGTTTTACACGTTGAGTTATAAAAATAATGGAGGTAAAGCTATTTCTCAAGGCAAGTTGAAATTGAAAATCGATACAGGGTTTAAAAACTTCTCGGCCATACCTCCGCCACAATCTATTACGGGTGGGGTGGCGCAATGGGAGTTTAGTAGTCTTGACCCCGGCGAAGAAAAAACGATTGCGTTTAAAGGCAAGGTTGAAGGTGCTTCTACGGGACAAATTGAGTTTTTAGCAGATGCAGCCAGTGTGAACGATGTTTTTGGTACTGATAATTACGACACACTGCAACAAACGGTTGATAATGACACTATAATTAACTGGAAGTATATTTTTCCTGAGCCGAAAACGGGCGACAGTGTAACAATATTTGATATTAATGGCGGCCAGCACGATGTTGAGTATCTGATACGGTTTGAAAACACTACCAACGATACCATACAAACGGTGGTGGTGGTGGATACAATAGATTTGAACCTGAGTATTGAATACATACAAGAATTAGGTGCCAGCCATCCATACACCACACAGGTGGTAAATCTGCCCCCGCAATTGGGTAAAGGGGTATTAATATGGACTTTTTCTAATATTAATTTACCGCCCAACTTATTACACAGCAGTGATTTTGTTGATAACAGGGGACACATACGGTTTAAGATACGTATGAGTGATAAAACACCTGCCGGAACACTTGTGAAGAACAAGGCCGAAGTGTGGTTTGACTTTGCTACCCAACATACTACCAATAAAGTGTATTGCACTATGGATAGGCTGCAAAGTGCGGCTATGCTAATTAGTGAACAAGGCATTGCGGTGTATCCCAATCCCGCAACTACACAATTAACGGTGGTTACTGAGGATGAGGGTGAAAGTAAGATTACAATTAGTGATATGCAGGGACGTATTTGCCTTGCAACGCAACCCTTTAGCGGGGGAAAAACAGATATTGATATTACAGGACTGGCGCAAGGGGTTTACTTTTTGACAGTTTCAACAGGTACCACCACCACACACACAAAGTTTGTGAAACAGTAACGCCAACAGAGCATTTTTGATATTAGCCACTGTGTGCAAGTAATTGCTAACAGTGGCTTTTTTGTGTATATCCGTTGGTGATAAAAAATAGTTTAAAAAATTTTACAACCGTTTATAAACCATCCCGACTAATTAATAAAATCAAACCCTTACAATTATGAAAAACACGATTACTATTTTGACTAAAGTGTTGGCATCATTGATGGTGATGGCCATTTGCTTATTGGCAGGGAATGCCGTACAAGCACAAAACAGGGAATGCAATGCAAATTTTGAACTGAAAACAGACGGTTATAAAATCACTGCAAAATCTACAGGTTCACAAACTACCGGGACTGAATATTTGTGGAGCTTTGGCGATAATACAACGGCTCATAACAGTAGTACCGAACATACTTTTAAAAAACAGGGTGTGTATGTGGTGTGCCTGATTGTGAAACGTGAATACAAGTTTGAAAACACTGTGCGTCGTTGTGCCGATACGGTGTGTAAACGGGTGGAAATAAAAGAACCTTGCCGCCTTGAAATTGGCTTTGGGGTGGAATTAAAAGGAACTGTAGCCTATTTGAAAAGTGAAGTTAAAAGCAACCTGAACGATTGGGTATATAAGTGGGAGTTTGGTAACGGACATACAAGCGACCGCCCTAACCCGGAGTTTGATTTTAAACAACCCGGAATCTACAAAGTATGCCTTACAGTGGTGAGCAGGGATGGTAAATGCCGCGAAACAATTTGCAAAACCATTGAAGTGAAGCGCGACCCTTGCCACGAATTGGAAGCCTCTTACAGGTTTGAGATTGACGGGAAGAATGTTGGATTTGTAAGTACTACAAAAGGACAAAACTTGGTATATGAATGGACTGTGGATGGCCGTAAGGTTTCTGAAAAAGAGGGCTTTAGGTTTGAGTTTAAGGAGCCCGGCCGCTATACTGTTTGCCTTGTTGTAAAAATTAAAGGTACAGACTGCGTAAAACGTATTTGCAAGGTGGTAGAGATTAAACGTCCCGACCCTTGTGCTAAACTGAAAGTTGAATTTAAATACAGGATTAATAATAGCGGTAAAGCCTTATTTATTGCTGAAGCCGAAGGTAAAGATTTGGTGTACGAGTGGACCATAAACGGACGTAAAGTATCAGAACGAGAAGGATTCATGTTCCAATTCAGAGAGTCGGGTCGTTATAATGTTTGCGTTACTGTAAAAATTAAAGGCACTAACTGTGTGAAACACGTTTGCAAAGTAGTAGAGGTGAAGTTGCCCGAACCATGCCGCTTGCAGGCTGCCTTTAGGTATGAGGTGAACGAGTATAAAGTGTTGCTTTACAACATGAGTAAAGGCACCAATCTTAGCTATTCATGGGTAATTGACGGACAAAGGGTTAGCAACTTAGAAAACTACATTGCTAAATTAGCTCCCGGCAAGCACCGCATCTGTTTGTATATCAGTAATCGTGATGGCAGGTGCAAGGATAGCTATTGCACTGAAATTGAAATAAAACGACCCAATCATCGTGCTCCTACAGGCGGAAATAAAGGTCATGATCTTGTGGCAGATAATACCCCTGCTATTCCCGAAGGAACTTGTAACTGTGGTACTGAGCAAACTGCCCAAAACGCACCAGTAGTTGAAATGGCCTTGTTCCCCAACCCTGCTCAAGAGGTGCTAAACCTAACTGTAGGTGGTGTGCAAACTGCGGAAATTGTGATAAGCAATGCAAACGGGGTGATGTATTACAAGGGTCAATACATTGCAGAACACGGGGCAACGCTGGAAATTGCAATTGCACACTTACCCCAAGGATATTACATAGCAAAAGTGATAAGTGCTGATGGGAAGGGGCAGGCGAATCTTAAATTCTATAAGCAGTAAAATTTCTCATAGATTATGTTTGTTGTGTAAAAGGCCCCGCATCGTCGGGGCTTTTGCCTTTATACAAACCATTAATCGATTTTAATACCGAGCGCGATGTTGAGAAAGGGGCGGCTAGGTAGCCAAAATATCCGCTGCTGACGTGGGGCATCGAATAAACCTATCATCGGAGTTGATTTGGGTTGAAGTCCCGTTTGAACGAGTATGATAGCATACTTAGAAATTTCGTTTTCTAAAAAAGCCATCAACGTTAAAGACTTAATACTTAATTGTGTTCTGTTTACGGCATTCAGTATGGTTGGAATTCCTCTGAAACTCCTGTCTATTTCAGTATAACTGTAGTTTTCATAATTAATGTAGCTGTGTTTAATAATAAACCCGAATGTTCTTCTGTTATGCCCACGGTTCAAATACACATCGTTACCGTGCCAATATATTCCGTATTGAAAATGTTTCCCGGTATAGCTACAGTTGATTGAGTAAAAATCTACTTGTTTAATATCCTTTTTATCATCAAACGAAGTATTGATATTGCCTTGAGAAAGTGAGCCTCCTGCTGTTACAAATAAATGCTTACTTCTTATAAGCCTTGTGTATGCTGTTAAGCCACCCTCAAGTGCCATTTGGTTATGCTCTCCCAAAAATGCACCACCATTTACAGCAAGATGTTTCACAGGTGAATAGGCTACTTGTGCTTCGAGGTGGGAACGTCCCAGCGCAGCATTTGCTTTAAATTGCTCAGCATTGCTAAATGCAGCTGAGTTAGGCATTTGTGGTATGTAGGTATAGGTGTTAAAGGCGCAACTACTTGCAAATACGGTGAACAGCAAACAAAACAGTAATTGTGGTTTCATAGGCAGTTGGCTTTAAAAAAATATGGGCAGCTTTTATGGGGCTGCCCCTTTTGTAATCATAGTTTGTAATACAAAGGTGGGGTGCTTGGATTGGCTTTCTCAGGCAGTTTTTGCAAATGCCTAAAACGTTTTTACGGAAAAATGCAAAAACGTTGATTTTACAGGCGGTTTACAGTGCTTTTGATAATCTGTTTTTATATGACTACCTTTGCACACTTTTTTGTAACAACGGATAACCTACAGCTATGGCTGAGAAACCTAAATTACTATACATAACCCGCAAGGAGCATTTTAATGCTGCCCACAAACTGTACAACCCTAATTGGACGGAGGAGCAGAATGACGCAGTATTTGGTCGTTGTGCCAATAAAAACTGGCACGGTCACAATTTTGAGTTGTTTGTAACCGTAAAAGGGTCGCCAAACCCTGACACAGGTTTCATTATCGACTTAAAGGAACTGAAAAAGATTATCCGCGACCGTGTGATTGATAAACTTGACCACCGTAACATTAACGAGGATGTTGATTTTATGCACGGAAAAATGGCAAGTATTGAAAATATTGTGGTGGAGATTTGGGACCAACTTGCCGAACCTATCAGCGAGCACGGATGCCAACTGCACTACCTTAAACTGGTGGAAACCGAACGCAATTTTGTTGAATATTATGGAGAATAAACCCAAAATACCTGTTTACGACCGCGAGCCCAGTCCTAAGGCGTTCAAGCGTTCGATATTTATCACCATGATATTTATTGTGTTTTACGGTGGTTTCCTTATCTGGAAAAATTACTACAGAGAAGGTGCTGAGCCGCCTATACAGCGCAAGCAGCTTTCTGTACCCCAACCTTTGCAAGAGGATACTTCGGTGAAGAAGTGATTGGTTGTTAATGTTTAGTGATTAGGGGTTGGTAGTATATCCAATTAGTCATTAACGGTTTCTTTCTATTCTTTACTTACACATTTCATCAATGCGTTTTACCTTAGCGGCATGAATTATGAAAAGTTGTGCCGTGAGGCTATTGAGGTAGTGCAGGAGGCAGGAGCTTTTATCCGCAAGGAGTTTACAAGCTTTGACCGCACGGCTACTGAGGAAAAAAGCCTGAACCAATTGGTGAGTTATGTGGATGTGACAGCTGAAAAGATACTTGTTGAGGGGTTGGACCAATTGATAGAAGACTGCGGATTTATTACTGAAGAGAATACGATAGCCCAAACCGAAGGGCACAAATACCGTTGGGTGGTTGACCCGCTTGACGGAACTACAAATTTTATTCACGGTATCCCTGTGTTTTCAGTGAGTGTGGGACTGCTTGAGAAAGACAAGTTGGTGATGGGGATTGTGTATGAGGTGTGCAAGGATGAGTGTTTTTATGCGTGGAAAGATTCTGCGGCATATCTAAACGGTACTGAGATTAAAGTATCGCCTGTATCGGCGTTGAAAGACTCGTTGTTGGCTACAGGCTTCCCTTATTATGAGTTTGATGGTATGGACGGCTATGTGAATAGTTTGCGCCATTATATGAAATCTACACGCGGTTTGCGTCGTATGGGTAGTGCCGCTATTGATTTAGCTTACACTGCTGTGGGCCGTTTTGAAGGGTTTTTCGAGATGGGGCTTAGTCCTTGGGATGTGGCTGCGGGCGCATTTATTGTGCAGCAGGCGGGGGGCAAAGTGGTTGATTTTTCAGGCAAGGGAAATTATCTTTTCGGGAAAGAAATTGTGGCCTGTTGCCCCGGAGTTTATAAAGAGTTTTACGGTGTAATTAAGGATAATTTCAAAAAATAATACTTGCACTGTTGAGTAATGCCCGAAAATACCTGCTGTTTATAACCTTACTGCATGCGGTATTTTTTGTATTGGCCTTGTACAAGGGTAACATACAGCTACCTGATAGCGGTGATTATATATGGCAGGCAAAAAACTTTGAAGCTACGGGTAGTTTTTACGCCAACGACCCAACCCAGCCTATAAAAATTGATTATTACAGTAAACGTCCGCCTTTGTACGGGCTATTTATTTGGGGAGTAACTAGTATTTTCGGGTCGTTGTATGCCGTGCTGTTGTTGCAAAATATCATCAGTATTTTTTGTTCATGGCTGGTATATAAATTATTACGGGATGATTTTGGAATAGAAAAGCCTGCTTTGTGGGCAGGAATTTTATGGGTGCTATTTCCTAATCAACTGTTATACGCCAACATGGTGATGAGCGAAACCTTGTTGCAGGCATTTTTAACAGGTGCTTTTTATTGCTTTTTACGCTATTTAAAAACCAACAAACAATATTGGATAATAGGTAATACAGCATTGCTAATATTGGCATTGCTTACCAAACCCGTAATGCTGTATTTTTGGGTAATTAGCTTGGTCGTACTTTTAATTTTTGCGATTAAAAACAGGCATTATTTTTTGCCGTTAACAGTAGTGTTGCTACCATTGGTAGCCTATTGGTGGAGCGGGGTAAACTATCAAGAAACAGGGTACAGGCATTATTCATCCATCACCCATGTTAATTTAAAAGATTATAACACTAAATATTTTTTGTTTGCCAAGTATGGTAGTGAGTACGGCGATAGTGTAATTGTGGTAATTGATTCAGCCGTAGCAAAAAAGGGCAGTTATGCGCAACAATGCGAATACATTAAAGATACCTGCAAACAAATATTACTAAGTGATGTGCCTGCTTATGGCAAGTTTCATGCAAGAGGGATGCTTAATTTTATGGCCGACCCCGGCAGGTACGATTACGTTAGTTTTTTTAATATCCCGCAAACAGATGGTTTAGGGCTGTTGCACTACATCAGCAAAGGAGATATAGGTGAACTGAAACGGTTTATTAAAACCCAGCCTATTGCCTTAATAATTGTACTGCTGCTGCAAATGATAGCAAACGTGTTGATATTGCTAATGTGTGTGGTGTTTGTATTTATCAAAACCCCATTGTGGCCAAAAATATACTTATTGGTTATGGCAGGGTATATTTGGTTTCTTACAGGGCCTATAGGCAGTGCAAGGTTTAAAGTACCTGTTTACCCGTTGCTGGTGGTTGCGGTAGTAGTAGCAATTTATAATTGCAAGCCGCTAATTCATAAAATCAAAATCGGCAAGAATAAGGCCTAATCTAAAGCCGAAATAGACCTGACTGAATGTTTCTTGGCCTGGCTGTTTCAGTCTGGCATCGCTAATAATTCTGTTTTCAATGGAGGCACCAAAACTTACCCCGCTGTTTGTAATTAACTGTACCGATGCCCCGATGGTTGATTTAGCAGAATAAGTAAACTGTATTGGGGTGATAATGGCGTGGCCTATTTTTCCTACTTTTTGCCGTAGGGCTAAGTGGAATGAAAAAAACGGCGAAACAAAACGATTAAAGGTGCCTGTATATACTTGATAGCTACGGGTGGCAGCTGCTTGGGATTTTGTGGCTGTTTTTGTTGTATCGTAGGCCATTGGAGCAAGGGCTTCAAAATTATCAAGCATGGTTTGGCCTATTTGATAACCTAAAAAAACACGGTTGCCAAAGCAATGGCTGCCCCCTATGGCAACAAAGCCCGCGGTGATATTATTAAAGATAACATTAATAGCATTGTTTTGAGAGTCAATTTGGTAAAAACCATTGTGTTTTAACCCAGTTGTAAGGTACAATATGTTCTGTACAAATGGCCTTACTGGTTTATCAATAGTTTGTTTTTGCAGAATAATCTGGTCGTGTTTTTGTTTTAAATCCTTATACTCAGTAAAAAGGTACGTAAACTCACTGTTGGCTCCCAAAAGCAGGGAAATAACCTCATTGTAAAAATCAGTTTTTGTTACGGTTTTGGCATAAGCTATCCATACCAGTTTTAATTGTTCAAAACCCGGAGTCTCAATAGAAAAGAACAACTGTTTTAGTGTGTCGGTTTCGGCAGGAAACTTTTTGTCTATGCTTTCCAGCATTTTGTTCAGTTGGTTACTGTCTTTTACCAAAGCGTTCATCCGGCTGGTGAGCCTCAAATCTTCTTCATCCAGCAATGCCCAATACTCAGCACGGGGTTTATACCGGTTAATAAAGTTGTTTGTTTTGCTCATGCCTACGGTAAAGGCCGCAGATGCTTGAGGAGCTGTAATCCCCTTGTTTAAAAAGGCAGCCATGCCGGCCCTGTCAGAACCGTTTATTGTTACGCCAAAAAGGGTGGATTGTCGGTAATACAGGTTATCGTCAAACGCAAAAAACGATGCCCCGAAATTGGAATTTACCAAGTCGGCATAAGCACTACCGCCTTGATGCACAAGTGGCGAGTTTCCGCTCATATCAGTGCCCAATGTTTGTGATTTCAACGGGTTGATAAAAGAGATAGCGACAACGAAAATGAATAAAATGCAATTTCTCATACGTTCAACGGTATTACACGCAATAGGATTTTCACCCTTGCTTTTAGTTTAATAGGGTAATTATTTAAGGTATTCGGCCATTTCAAGGCAGCGGAAGGTTTCTGATGGATGACCGTCAATGTTTTTACCTTCGCGCCTGTGTCCAAGCCTTACTACAATAGTGTTGGTGGCATAATCCACCAAAATATATTGGCCTTTAATACCCCTTGCATAAAACAACGGGCGGTTTTGGTATTGCATACACCACCATTGGTAGCCGTAAATTTTGAGGGGTTGAGTACCGTCCATCACATCAGAAGCAGGCTTTACCGAGTTTAGCACAAACTCTTGGGGTATCAGTTGTTTACCGTTCCAGCGGCCACTGTCTTTATATAATTTACCTAATCGGGCAAAATCGCGGGCATTGGTGTAAAAGCAGCAGTACGAACGTTCATCACCGTCTTTGGCATCAATCGTCCATTTGGCAGGGTTTTGCGCACCAATGGGTTGCCATATCTTTTCAGCGGCATAATCACCCAATTTTTTTCCGGTTACTTTTTCTACAATAAAGCCCAACAGTAGGGTATTTCCTCCCATATAATCAAACTGTTTGCCCGGTTCAGTGGCAGGTTTGTAGTCGCCTACCAGTTCTTTTACCCCTTTTCCGTAATAGGCTTTTGCCATCATCCCGAAGGGGTTTCCGTAGCTCTCGTCAAAGCCAATGCCTGAGCTCATGGTAAGCAAGTGCCGGATAGTGATTTTATCGCCCAATGTTTCTTTAAACTCGGGCAGGTATTTCACGGCGGGTTCGTTTTCATCTTTTATCAAACCGTCCCCAATGGCACATCCCACTAACATAGAAACCACACTTTTAGCTACGGAAAATGAATTTGAGTATGAGTTTTCACCATAACCGTCCCAATAGCTTTCGTGTACAATACTATCGTTGTGTATCACCAAATAGGCTACTGTACCAATACTCTCGTGGTATTTCTTGTCCGCATCTTTCAGCGGAGTTTTATTGTAGTTGGCTGCAAAAGGCCACGGCTGCGGGGTACCCGTTTTTACATCACGATTTTCAAACGCTGTATAATCATCAATGGAGGGGCCTGTGCGCCCGATAAAATAGGTACGCGACAGTGCTTTGTACAAATGTGCATTGCCTGTAACCAGTACCCCTACATTGAATATTATCAATGCGATTAAAAACCATTTAATAAAACCTTTGAGCAATTTCATACACTATCAAAGGTAAGATTGCGGTTTAAAATTGTGCAATAATTATTGTTATGCGGTGGTATTACCGTCGGTAGCAGTTTCTTTATTTTTCTTACCCCTAAACAGCTTAACAGCTCCGGCACCCAAGGCAATCAAGCCTAAGATGATTACTTTGCCAAATTTTGCTAATCCGGCAAATAAACCCGCTTTTGCAAGCACTTTACCTGCTACCAAGCCGCCTATAGTCCATGCAGCCACTTCGTCCACATCGGGGTTAAAATCACTGTATTTATTGCCTGCGCTAAACTCTACAGCATTTGTAAGCGGGTCGATGTTCTTTTTTACATCCTCAAGCTGTGGCATTGCAGCAATGGCATTTAAAACCAAAACACCTTTGCGGCCTAATATGCGAACATTGTAGTTGAGGGTATTGGTTGAGGTTTCATCAACGCTAAATTCTTTAGCCCAGTGTAATATCTTTTTGTTTTCGTCGTAATACGGGGTTGATGCCCAGCCCATAAAATGCATGGCTTCATAACCCAATTGCACACGGGTTTTATTTTCTTCTTCTGACTCTTTTTTCATGTCGGCCAGCAGCTCTTCATAATCAACCTCGTTAGCATCCTTATCGCTCACGTAGCCAATAGCGTCGTATTGTATGGTAAACACCCACGAGGCTGAATCTAATAAATCAGCATTCTCAAGTAACAACATCCCCAAATAGCCGCCGCCGGGAGGGTTGTTCCATAGTTTGTGCAACACAAACTCAGTTTGTTCAGGGTCTAAATACTTAAAACCTTTGGGAACATTAATAGTGGCCAGTCCATCACCAATGGTAACGGTTCCGGTTTGGTATTTTAAGCGTTGGGCAGAATCAAGCACTTTAAGGGCATCAAGCAATTCAGCATTTTCTGTTGAAAGACTGTCCGGCTCTTCGTTAACGGCTTTTAATTGGGGGGCAATAAGCCACAATAGACTAAAAAGAAGTAAAAGTTTTTTCATGGATAATATATTGACCAGCAATATATGAGAAACTAATTCGCGAGGTATTAATTTTCGATTAACGATTAACTACCCAATAGAAGGGAAAATTAAATATTCGCTCGGTATCTCAGGAAAAGCAAGAATTAAGTTGAATCTGAAAGATGAAGTAAGTTTTGTAAAATCATCTTTTGTAATACTGCATAAGTGTTTATTAATATACTTTGAACTTGTTATGTTCAGAGCTTCGATGTGTCCGTCGATAATGCTTTTTAAAGCCAGGTTAAAAACTTCTGTTTTTATTTGCATATTCCATCTGAGTATAACTACCATTTTGTTGGGGCTTCCGGATAAATACATATTTCTTCCGTAGTTTAGAATATCTGCTGTGATGAGTTTTTTCAGAGAATCATAAGGAATTTTATTTTCATTATTGATAGTTATTGAATCATTATCAAGGTGTATTCTAAGTATGTTGCTTCGGCTATAGCATCCTATAGGTTTAATTACAAATGGATTTTCGAAGGTAGTCTTAACGTATACAGTTTTTTTGAGGCTATCTATACTTATCGGAACTCTAATTGAAATATTCTCGCTAATAGAATCAAAGTGTCTTAAAAATGATGGCTTAATACTTCCAAACGAATCACTCGGAGAAAATGTAACCACCGGCAATGTATCTGAGCCGCCGAAAAAGGTTTCCAGTTCAGGTCGACAGAAATAGGAGGGGAGTTCTTGTTTCTCTGCTGTTTGCTTGCAGGAAAATAACAGCAAAACGATGGCTCCGATGAAAATGCGTTTGTTCATTATTAACTTAACGAAAATACAAAAGCGCAGGTTTGCAGACGGATAAAAGATGATAGCAATTCTTTTATCTTGCGGCATGGCATTGACGCAAAAACTGGTGTGTATTGGCTTGCTGCTGATGGTGGCTTCCTGCTCACCGTTTGGCTACACCTACATTAACCCTTTGCCTGATACTGCCGCCTATACCGATGGTGGGCAAGTACGCGCCACAGGAACGATAGGGGTGTTGGGTGCGCATGCACAAGTATCTACTTCACCTGTAAAATATGTGGGTATTACCGGTGGTTATTTTTTGGGCTACAAAGGGTTTACTTGCTATAACTACGCAGGACAACTGTATGCACCCCTCTTTACAACCAAAAAAGCGGGGCGTTTTTATGCCTCGTTACAAGTGGAACGAGCACACGGCAGGCATCAACGAAATTTTACGGATAATGCCCCATTTGTGAACAACAGCGAAAGTAGAATGGAAGTAGATGTGTCTTACCTGGCAACTTCTATTACGCCTTCTCTTTATACCTCTCTTGATGTAGGTAAAAACGATAGGGTAAAAATGGGGGGCAGCTTTATGTTTACCAGAGCATTATACGATAGGCTATATTTTAAACGCTCTTTTTTTGTGAACGGGCAGCCCTCAGCAACAGGGAATAAAGATATTAATGCCCCCAACACCACTTTTACCGGTACGGGTGCTTGGGTATTTTTTGCTTTTGAAAGTAAGAAACTTCCGATTTTTGGGTATACCAATGTGGGCTACGCTCCTTTTAATTACCCAACGGGTGATATACAAATGTGGAACTTGCAAAGCAATTATAAGTTTGGGGTGGGGTTTGTAAACTTTACCACCTTTGGCCTTTATTTGGATTGGAAACGGTTTCGCAAAAACAAGGCTGCAAAGTGAGTCGGCAACTTGTTTATAAAATGTCGGTTTAATGTTGTTTTTTCGCGGTTTATTTCAAAACCAAAGGGAATGGACAAAAAAATCAAATCGGCGTTAGTATCTGTATATCACAAAGACCATCTTGACGAGCTAATCAAAACACTTCATGCCAACGGAGTAACGTTTTACTCAACCGGCGGAACACAAGCATTTATCGAAGGTTTGGGAATGCCTGTGGTTCCTGTAGAAGAGTTAACCGCGTACCCTTCAATATTGGGCGGTCGTGTAAAAACCCTTCACCCCAAAGTGTTTGGCGGTATTTTGGCTCGCAGGGATAACGCCGAGGATATGAAAACCTTGGGCGAATATGCAATACCTGAGATTGATTTAGTAATTGTTGACCTTTATCCTTTTGAAGAGACCCTGAAAAACACCGATAACGAGGCGGAGATTATTGAGAAGATTGATATTGGCGGAGTTTCATTGATACGCGCAGCGGCCAAAAACTTTAAAGACACCATTGTAATTGCTGATAAGGCTGAATATACTAAGCTGACCGAAGTATTAAAGGCTAAAAGTGGTGCTACCAGTATAGACGACCGTCGTTATTTTGCTAAGCAAGCATTTGCCCGTACCTCGCAATACGATACTGCTATCGGTAATTACTTTGCAGGGGTAACGGATACGCACTTGCGTTATGGCGAAAACCCCCACCAAAAGGCGTTTTTCCGTGGAAATTTGGACGAAGTATTTACCCAATTGCACGGTAAAGAAATATCGTATAACAACCTGAACGACGTTGATAGTGCCCTATACCTGTTGAATGAGTTTGAAGGCCCCACGTTTGTTATTATTAAACACACCAACCCTTGCGGATTGGCAACCGATGCAAACCTTACCCAAGCATGGCACAAAGCCCTTGCTGCTGACCCTACCAGTGCGTTTGGCGGTATAATAGCCTGCAACCGTACGGTAGATGCTGCAACAGCTACTGAAATTAATAACCTGTTTTTTGAGGTGTTGATTGCCCCTGCCTTTGATGCAGATGCGCTTGAAATATTAAAACAAAAGAAAAACCGTGTGTTGTTGCAGTTGAAGAGTATTCCTGCACAAGAGATGGTGCATAAAACCTTGTTGAACGGCAGCATTTACCAAGATGCTGACAACAAAGTAGTAACCGAAGCCGATTTTACCTATCCAACCAACCGCAAACCTACTACACAAGAGGTGGCAGATATGTTGTTTGCCGATAAGATTGTGAAGCACACCAAATCTAACACCATTGTGTTGGCTAAAGACAACCAGTTGTTGGGCATTGGTTGCGGACAAACTTCTCGCGTGGATGCGTTGAAAAATGCCATTGCCAAAGCGGGTGAATTTGGTTTATCGCTGCAAGGTGCTTCGATGGGCTCGGATGCGTTTTTCCCTTTCCCTGATTGTGTGGAGATTGCCGACAAAGCAGGTATTGTGAGCGTGATACAACCCGGCGGCTCTATTAAAGATGAGTTGAGTATAAACTACTGCAACGAGCACAACATGGCGATGGTGTTTACCGGCATCCGCCACTTTAAACACTAATTAGTAGTTTTCAGTTTTTAGTTTAGGGTTTTAAGTTGCTAATATAGTTAGGTTTCGTTTGCAATATGCTGGATAAGGTGTTTTGCATTCCCCCTTCTTTGATTGTTGAGTAACCCTATAATGCTGTTACAACTACTATAACAGTGCGCCTGATTTTGATGACGGAACACTTTTGGCAAACCATTTAATAAGTAATCACAATTACAACCGCAAATTTTATATAAATGCTGCGGTTGTAATCGCAAAATTAATGTGAAATTTGCGAAAGCTGTCAGGTTGATAAAAAATCAACCATACTTTTTTTGTTTACTACGGCAAAGGTATGTTCGGGGTATGCTTCGCCAAATGCCTTTGGCATCCGTACTTTGGCCTTTGCATTCCACTTAAATTCATAAGCGTGCAGTTGCCCGCCCCTTTCTTCAATATAGTCAATTTCTTGTTGGGCGTGGGTACGCCAAAAATATCGATTGGCAAATACCCGTTGGTATTCAAGCGTTTTCATGCGTTCAGTTACCAAAAAGTTTTCCCACAAGGCTCCCACATCATTTCTAAAGGCCAAGGCATTAAACTGCTTAATAACAGCATTGCGCAAGCCATTGTCGTAAAAATAAATTTTACGGCTTTTCTTTAATTCGTTCCTCAGGTTACGACTGAAAGAGGGCAGGCGGAAAACAATAAACGCTTTTTCAAGCAGGTGGATATACCTTTCAACTGTTTCGTTATCCAGCCCGGTTTGCTGTCCCAGTTCATTGTACGAAACTTCGCTCCCTACTTGAAAAGCAAGTGCCTGTACCAGTTTTTCAAGTCTTTCAGGTTTTTGGATGTTTTCCCAAGTAAGAATATCCTTGTATAAGTAGCTATCGCTTAATTGTTTCAGTATTTCCTGCTCATCACCCGGATTGGTTACCACGTCAGGGTAATAACCGTATACCAGTCTGTGTTCAAGCAATCGGTTTTCATCAAGTAAACCGTGGTGTTGGCACATCTCGTTGTATGAGAGGGGAAACAAGGTAAACTCCCACTTACGCCCCGTTAGCGGCTCATTAATCTTATTTGCCAAATCAAACGACGAAGAGCCGGAAGCAATCACTTTTACTCCCTTAATGTTGTCGGTTATCAGTTTCAGGCACAAACCTATATTTTCAACCCGTTGGGCTTCGTCAATAATTACCAGCGTGTTTTTTCCAATCAAAGCGCGCAACTTGGCCGATGTGGTATTGGTAAGAGCTTCACGCACATCGGCTTCGTCTCCGTTTAGCCAAAGTGTTTCCTCGCCGCTTTTTTCAGCCAATTGGTTAATAAGTGTAGTTTTCCCAACTTGTCTTGGGCCAAGTAGTATGATGGCTTTATTACCTTTCAGGCGTTGCTCCATTTGGGCAAGCAGTTGTCTTTCAACGTGCATAATCGCAAATTTAACACAAAATTTGCGATAGCTACCGCAAAATTTATATAAATATTGCGGTTACGACCGTGAATTTCATTTGAATTTTGCGAAAGTAAAGACCTGAAACACTTTTTGTCATAACCAATTAAGGGGTATGGAATCAATATCATTGTTTAGTAAATTAATCATCATTGCCCTTGCATCGCTTACTGTCGTTCATTATTCAGGTATTGTAAGCCAATTAAAAAGGTGGTTGCATACAAGGTTTCAAATACCCTTGCACCAATTAAAACTAAAACCCCTCGATTGCCACATCTGCTTATCCTTTTGGTTAGCGGTATTGCATTTTGTGGCTGAGGTGACCGAAAAACGCCCTGTTACCCTGCAATCAGCCATTATTATCACCATCTACGGACTTGCGGCTTCTGCCATCAGTCATTTCCTGTATAAAATATTTAAATAAGTAAAACTATGTTTAATAACTATCAATTAAAAATCCTGCAACAGCTTGAGGAGAAATGGGCGTTGTGGGAGCAAACCAAGGTGAGCCTGTTTACACACGAGGATAAACTGCGCATTGATGATTTACGGTCAATAGTTGGATTAGCACCCGCCCGCAGTAGCTGCCACGCCTGCTTTATGGAGGACATACAAGCACTGATGACGGTATATGCCCGACATAAACAAAGCGGTGAAAGCACTGCCCAAGGCGAGGCAAAAGGAGAAAAAAATAAATAATTATGCCACGAAAAAAAGCAATACCGAAAACAATAACCGCTGCCGCGCTGCAAAAAGGTTTTGATGAATATTTTGATAAATGCAAAAACCACAGTATTGAAACTACCCTGAAAAGCGGGGAGAAACATACCGTACCGCAACCCAAAATACCCACCATTAAAGATTTTTGGTGCGTACACATGAAGTTGTCGTGGGCAACGTGGGGAGAACTGCTGGCAAGTGAGGCTACCGCAGCTACCTGCGAAGCCATCCGCGATACACTAGAAGGGGCGGTGCTGGATGCCCTGATAAACGGGGAAGGAAACAGTACGGGATTAATTTTTGATTTAAAGGCCAATTATGGCTATACCGATAAGCAATTAACCAACGACGGGCTTCAAATCCGGAAAATAGAAATCAGTGTCAGAAGGAATAATTAATTTAGAAGTAACTCCCGTTTTCGAGCGGAATTTTAACAGCAATAAACGGATAGTAATTAACCGCGGGGGTACCCGTAGTTCAAAAACCTACTCGTTGGCACAGCTTTTTATTGTTGAATTATTTAGCGGAGAAAATAAAATATTATCGGTAGTGCGTAAATCGTTTCCGGCGTTGCGTGCTACCGCTTTGCGCGATGTGGTTGAAGTGCTTACCAAAAGCGGATTATACGGTTTGGTGCAGCACAATAAAACCGAAAATATTATTAAATACGGCAGCAATATTTTGGAGTTTTTTTCGCTGGATAATGAACAAAAAGTGCGCGGGCGAAAACGTACTCACTTGTGGCTTAACGAGGCTAATGAGTGCACTTTTGAAGAATGGCAACAGTTAATTTTTCGTACGTCGGGCAGGGCATTTCTTGATTTTAATCCTGATGATATTAATTGCTGGATAAATACTGAACTGGAACAAAAACGTGCCCATACACAGGGCGATGTAGAGGTAATTGTAAGTAATTATCGTGATAACACTTTTCTTGACCCGATTACTATTGCCGAGATTGAGTATTTACAGGAAAGCGATCCCGAATATTGGAAAATATTCGGCATGGGCGAGTACGGTAATATTAGCGGGCAGGTATTTATAAATTATACGGTTGTGCCCCATCTGCCTGATGATGCAAAATTGGTGGGCTACGGCCTTGATTTTGGCTTTAGTAATGACCCTACTGCTTTGGTAGAGGTGCGCATGGGCGACGGAAAACTGTTTGTGCACGAGCATTTGTACCAAACGGGTTTGACCAATCCCGATATAGCTGCCCACCTTGATACGGCTCGTTTGCAAAGGTTTGATGAGGTGCTTGCCGATGCCGCAGAACCTAAATCAATCGAAGAGATTTACAGGGCAGGCTATAATATTAAATCGGCACCCAAAGGTCCTGACAGTATTAATTTGTCGATAGATATTTTGCGCCGTTACCCGTTGTGCATAACGGCCGCGTCGCTCAATCTGATAAAAGAGTTACGCAGTTATAAATGGCAAACGGATAAAAACGGGATAACGATTAATAAACCCGTTGATTATAATAACCATGCCATTGATGCAATGCGGTATGTAGCGTTGGGTAAACTGCAACAACCCCGCACCGGTAAATACATCATAAAATAGGTTGATAAACAGGGGATGCTTATGCAATCAACTCTTTCAGTTGTTGCAGCAATACAGGGGCAAGTGGTTCAAACTCAGCATAGGCGCGTTGCACTTGCTCAGGGCTATACTCCTTGCGGCTGTATAATTCAATATCAACTATAGGCTTGTGCAGCTTGTCTGCCTTCAGCATAGCCAATAACGGTTTAATTTTGTGGGCTTCTTTACCCATGGTATCCAAATCACCCTCGGTGTAGCTTTTGGCTATCGCTTCAATACCGGCCTCAATACTTTCTACATTAGCAGCAAGTAACTCTTTCATAAAGTCGTTATCGCCCATTGCAAGGGCTTCAAGGTCGGCAAGGTCGTATAGTGTATCCATGTATAGCTTAACAAAATTATTCATTTCGGAATAAATCAAAAGCGGAAAGGCAATAATTATTCAATTTATCGATAAGCGAGGCAATTTCACTCTTTTTTATAAGGCACTTATAAAATATCAATACAAAAAGATAAATTGCTGATGGATACGCTTAACTAACATATTTTATGAAGATAGCCCAATACCATTTTACTGAAAAAAAAGAATGGGCACAAACCGGTGGAACAGAGGCCATCAGCCCATCACTATTAATAGTTTTCGGACAAAGGCAAGTAATTGAAAGCTCGGAAGCCATCGGGCAATTGAGGCAAAAATTTCCCGAAGCACAAATGATTGGATGCAGTACCTCAGGAGAGATACTGGAAGCCAAAGTGTACGACGGTACAGTTACGGCTACGGCCATTCAGTTTGAGAATACTCAGGTTGTATCTCACCAGTTGGTGATTGACAATACAGATGAAAGTTATGATGCAGGTCGCAAAATTGTATCAATGTTTAACCACAATAACCTGCGGCACTTGTTTGTGCTTACCGACGGATTGGTGGTAAACGGTAGTGAGTTTGTGCGCGGAATGCAGGAAGAACTGCCCCAAGGGGTATCAGTAACCGGAGGGTTGGCGGGTGACGGACCTGATTTTGTAAAAACACTTGTGTTTACACACGAGGCCGCACCCGGTTCAAACATTATTGCAGCCGTTGGTTTTTACGGCGAAGGCCTTACACTGGGATATGCCAGTATGGGCGGATGGGATAGTTTTGGTATTGAACGTAACGTTACCAAGTCTAAACACAATGTGCTGTATGAGCTTGATGGCGAACCGGCATTGGATTTATATAAATCGTTTTTGGGCGAAAAAGCATCCGAGTTGCCTGCATCGGCATTATTGTTTCCGCTAAGCATACGCACTAATAGCGACGAACGCCCGATTGTACGTACCATTTTGGCAATAAACGAAGAAGATAAATCAATGACGTTTGCGGGCGATATACCGCAAGGGTCGTACGTACGGTTGATGAAAGCCAATGTTGACCGCCTGACTGACGGCAGCATGGAAGCAGCCGAAAAAAGTATGGCCGATTGGGATGGAAAAACACCTGATTTGGCAATTCTTATCAGTTGTGTAGGACGTAAATTGGTGTTGAAACAGATGGTTGAAGAAGAGGTGGAAACAGCGCAAAATCAGTTTGGCGACGATACTGTAATTACAGGGTTTTACTCATATGGCGAGATATCGCCGTTTATGAAATTCCTGAAATGTGAGTTGCACAACCAAACCATGACCGTTACGCTGATGAGTGAGAAATAAAATTGAGAATTAATTAGTAACTAACTAGGGTTTATTGGGTGCCTTTAGTACCCGTAGACCCTTTTTATATTTTGATAAATATGCACAGGTTATTGCAACGGCAGATTAAGAAGTATTACAAAGAGAATAACCCGAGCCCGGAGTTTATCGCCTTAATGGACGATATAAGTGCCTCTTATCTGAGTTTTGATGAGGACTATAAAAGGCTGGAGCGTATTCTTGAGCTTAGTTCGCAAGAGCTGTTTAAGGCCAATAATATTGTAAACAAAGAGAAAGACCAGATTAGGGAAGAGCTGGCCGAATCGTATAAAAAATATGAAGAGTTTGATAAGGCCGTTACCTCAAGCTTTTGTGTAAGCACTACCGATGTTACGGGTACTATTTTATCAGTAAACCAAAAGTTTTGCAAGGCTTCAGGCTATAGTGAAAAGGAACTTGTAGGCAAAAATCACAACATACTTTCATCGGGTTATCACACCAAAAAATTTTGGCAGCAACTATGGAGCACCCTTAGAAAAGGGGAGATATGGAACGGTGAAATATGCAACCGCCGGAAAAACGGTGAGATTTATTGGGAGGCTACCAATATTATCCCCTTTTACAATTCGCACGGCGATTTGTACCAGTTGATGGCTATTAAGGTAGATGTTACCGAGCGTAAGACAGCCGAAGAAGAAATTAAGCGGTTGAGCTTGGTGGCACAAAAAACCAACAACGCCATCATACTTATTGATACCAAAGGCATAGCCACATGGGCAAATCCTGCTTTTGAGCGTATTACAGGGTTTAGTGTAGAAGAGTTGGTTGGTAAAGACCCCGGTGAACTGCTGCGAGGCTCCGAACCTTATACCTCGCTTACTATTGATGCGGTTACAAAGCTATATCAGTCGATACAGGAAGGAGTGTCGTTTGAAGGAGAGATACACGGCTTTAAAAAATCGGGTCAGGGGTATTGGGCAGCGCTAAATACTACCCCGATGTATGACGATGACGGAATACTAACCGGTTTTATTGTTATTCAAAGTGATATAAGTGAAAAGAAACGAACGGATGAAGAGCTGCGGGTGAGTGAAGAACGCTGGAAATATGCGTTGAGCGGAAATGATGACGGTGTTTGGGATTATAACTTGGTTTCGGGAGAGTTGTTTGTATCGGATAGTTGGAAACAAATGCTGGGGTATCAAGTCTCAGACCCTTCGCCTGTAATGCCCGATGCGTGGAACATTGTGCACCCTGATGACAGGGAAAGGGCGTTGAATTTGTTTGAGGCATATTTGAGCGGAAAAGTAGAAAACTACCGTAGCGAGTACAGATTGCAATGCAAAAATGGCAGCTATAAGTGGATATTAGACAGAGGCAAGATTATACAAAGCACGGATGGAGATGGCAACCCGCGCAGCCGATTTATTGGAACACATACCGATATTACTGCCATTAAAGAGGCCGAAGAGAAAGAAAAAATCGCCTCACTGATTGTTCAAAACAGCCCGTCGATATTGGTGCGCTGGAAACCCAACTTTAAGCTGAATATTGAATACATCACCGAAAATATTTCGCAATTGGGATACGATGCCCAAGAGTGGATTCAGAGTAAAGTAGCCTTTACTGATTTTGTGCACCCCGACGATGTGAAACCCACCATCCAAAAGGTGTTGCAATCATTTAAAGAAAAAGTCGTGAGGGTGAGCCTGCGGTTTAGGATGCGTGATAGCGAAGGCAAGTACCATTGGATTGACTCTGACAACAGCATTGAGTGGGATGCAAAACAGTCGAGGGCAATACACTTTCAAGGGATTATTACCGATATAACAGAAAAAGTAGAAGCTGAACAGAAACTTACCGAAAGTGAAACGCGTTTCAGGCTGTTGGTGCAAAACAGTAATGATATAACAACCATTATAGATGCCCAAGGCCGTACGGTATACGAAAGCCCCTCGTTTTACAGAACCTTTAACTATACCGAGGAGGATGTAATAGGCAAAAGCATTTTTGAATTTATACACCCCGACGATGTACAGAAAGCTCAATACGAGCTTGCAAAAGGCATGGAACGCGGCGGAATATCAGACCCTATTGAGTTTAGGCTGAGACACCGCAACGGTAGTTGGGTAGATGTAGAAAGCATAGGAAGCAACCTGCTTAATACCCCCGGTATAAACGGTATTGTTATCAACTCGCGGGATATTACCGAGCGCAAAGTGGCTGAAGAGAATAATAAGCGACTGCAAGATTTTTACGAAGTAATACTGAACCGCATACCTACTGATATTGTGGTGTTTGACAATAAACACCGCTACTTATTTGTGAACGAGGCGGCCATACGCGACCCTGAAAAGAGAGCGTTTATCATTGGTAAAGATGATTATGATTATTGTGAGAAATATGGCCGTGATAAAGCCGTAGCCCACAGCCGCAGAGCCATATTTAATAAAGTTGCATACAACAAACAACAAATAGAATTTGAAGAAGCGATAGAAACCCCTAAAGGCCGTATTTGGGTGTTAAGACGTATGTCGCCGTTGCTGAACGATGAAGGCGAGTTGGTAAACATGATTGGATTTGGGTTGGATATTACCGAGCGCAAAATGGCCGAAGAACGCTTGAAGGAAAGTCAAGAACGTTTATCACTGGCAATAAACGCTGCAAAACTGGGTATTTGGGATTGGAATTTAGAAACAGGGGCATTGTTGTGGGATAAAGAAATGTACTCGCTATTTAATCTTAACCCTAATGATTTTGGCGGAGATTACGATGCCTTTGAAAAAACTCTTCATCCGGAGGATAAGCAACGTGTTTTTGACGGGGTGCAGGATACAATAAGCGGTAAACAGGGCGATTATGCCGATACATTTAAGGTATTGGGCGGTGGTGGCGAGATTAAATACGTAGCCGCCATCTCTAAACTGTACAGAAACGCAATCGGAAAACCTATCCGTATGATTGGGGTGAATTTTGATGTGACAGAGAGTAAACTGGCCGAGCAGCGGATATTAAAATCGCAAATGGAGTTAGAGGAAGCCCAGCACATAGCCCGCGTGGGAAGCTGGGAAATAGACATGAAAACCCGTGAGGTGATGTGGAGCAAGGAAATGCGAACCATACACGAGGTTGACGAGTATTTTGTTCCCACACTCGCCAACGTACACTTATTTTATACCGAGGAAACCCGTGAAGCCATTATAGAGGCGGTGAAAGTTGCCCTGCATCATAAAACGCCGTTTGACATCGAATCGCAAGTAATAACGGCAAAAGGTAATCTTCTGGATGTGAAAACTAAAGGTGTGCCTGTGATTGAAGACGGACGTGTACCTTACTTGAAAGGCGTGTTTCAGGACATTAGTAAAGAAAAAGAGGCCGAGCGCAGGTTGAAAGAATACACAGGTGATTTGGAGCGCATTAATAAGGAGCTTGACCAGTTTGCATACATTGTATCGCACGATTTGAAAGCTCCGTTGCGCGCTATAAACAACCTTAGTATGTGGATTGAGGAAGACCTTGAAGGTAAACTTGAGGGTGAAACCGCACACCAATTCCAACTACTACGCGGACGCGTAAGCAGGCTTGAAGATTTGATTAACGGTATCTTAAGTTATTCTCGTGCAGGGCGTATAAAAGTTACCCCTTCAAAAGTGGATACAGAGGTGCTGGTAAACAGTATTATCGAGATGCTTTCGCCACCGCCTCAATACAAGATTACTATGCACGGCAAATTTCCGGTACTTAATACTGAGCGGATTGCCCTTGAGCAAGTATTCTCAAACCTTATTAGCAATGCCATTAAATACAATGGCAGCAACCCCGAACCGGTGATTGATATTTCGTGTGAAGATGATGGTGCATGGTATAAGTTTGGCGTAGGGGATAACGGGCAAGGTATTGAACCCGAATACCACGAAAAGATATTTGTGATTTTCCAAACCCTTGAAGCCCGTGATAAAGTAGAGGGAACAGGGGTAGGGCTTGCCATTGTGAAAAAGATTGTTGAAGAGAAAGACGGCAGGGTATGGGTAGAATCTGCCAAAGGCCAAGGCGCACACTTTTACTTTACTTGGCCTAAAGCGTAAGACTCTCTTAAGGAGTGCTTTTATACAACTACAAAGGCACTGAGGTACAAAATAAGCTTTGTTCCTTAGTGCCTTTGTTTCAAATGGGCTGTTCCTATTGTATTTCTTTATGCCAAATACTTAGCCGCAAATTGCTGCATGTATTCTTTTACTTGTTGGCGCACCTGCCTAAACTGTTCGGTAATTTCTTCCTCGCTGCCCTTTGCCTTTGCAGGGTCGGGGAAGTTGTGGTGAAACCGTTGTGCCTTGCTTGGAAAATACGGGCAGTTTTCTTGGGCATGGTCGCAAACCGTAATCACATAGTCAAAATCAATATCCCTGTATTCGTCAATGTTGTTTGATGTATGACCTGAGATATCAATACCATCTTCAAGCATAGTAGCTATTGCCCTTGGGTTCACCCCGTGCGTTTCAATACCCGCGCTGTATATTTCGGCGTTGCTGCCTGCAAAATGCCTCAAATACCCTTCTGCCAATTGACTTCGGCAACTGTTGCCGGTACATAATACCAATACCTTTTTCATTACTTATTTAAACAAAAAGCCAAACAATATTTATAACCGTAAACCTTGCATCAAACCCGTATACCACATTTAAAATAATGATGGTGCTGGTGATTAGTATCGGCTTCTTATATTTTTTAAAGAACTCCTTCATTAGCAACAGCCTCCTCCCGGTTGGCAGCATTGCAATTCACTCAGGGCAATTTTCTTTTTCACCACAGGCACACCGCATTGGTCATCGGCAAGACAAGCCGTGTGTTTGTTGGTAAGCACAAACTGGTTGCCGTTAAAATTAAGTCCGTATTTACCAATGGTGCCTCCTTGGTATTCAATCTCTACCTCGTGGTCTTCAATGCCCAATACCTTTTCAGATGTAGCAATAATTTTCAGCAGTTTTTCAGGGGCAAGACGGTGGTCGTAATCATTTGCATCCCAAAGTTGCATACTTACAACGGTTTCATTGCGTACAGTATTTCCGCAATCAATAAAGCGTTTAGTAACCAAACCTACCTCGGTAATGTGGAAGTGGGCAGGTACTTGTTCACCGTTTTCAAGCACAAAGGTTAAACTGTCCATTGCCCCAAGGTGGTTTTTAACATCCGATAATTTCATATAGTTGTTGTTTTTAGCAGCATTTATTTTTTGTGTCCTCGTGGGCAGTAATCACATTAAAAAACTCTTGTAATTGCCCAAGTGCATTCTCGTTGATGCAATAGCAAATACTGTTGCCCTCAATACTGCCTTTTATCAGGCCGGCAGTTTTAAGTTCTTTCAGGTGTTGCGAAACGGTGGGTTGGGCAAGGGGCAATTCATTTACAATATCACCGCAAACGCAAGCATTCACTTTTAACAAATAATCCAAAATGGCAATACGTGCCGGATGCGCCAAAGCCTTTGCCAGTGCGGCCAGTTGGTTTTGTCGTTCGGTAAAATAATCTGTTTTAGTGGCTCCCATCGCTTTACTACTATATTGCAATATTACGATATAAATTTATTTCCAAAAAGTACCCTGCATTTTTCCTGCTGAAAATGATTAATTTAGAATGATTACAAATAGATGCTGCCGTTGTTTTTTGGCTATTAATTTATGTACTTCGGTGCTAACTAATTAACTGTAAACTATCAATGATAATCACTGCATAAACCCAGCAAATACTATCAGTTTTGGTCATCGGTAGCGCTATTAACTAAACCTATGAAAAGATTTTTAACCCTGGCAAAGGACCAACAGTCGCTTGCCCATGCATTGCAAGAAGCCATCGACATTGAGATGTCGACCATCCCCATTTACCTGTACACCTACTATTCAATTATCCGCACCCCTAACCAAGACCAAATTCAGGCCGATTATACCAATAAGTATATCGATGAAGGCTTGCCTGCTGCCATTGCTGCTAAAACAGCACTTGAAAAATCGGCAGATGTAATGGTGTATGCCAACAAAGCAGGTGCTACTATTATGAGTGTAGTGATTGAAGAAATGCTGCACATGGCCTTGGCATCCAACCTGCACCGCGCCCTTATCGGCATGCCTGATTTAGTGGGTATTTCACCTACCAACTGGCCTACTAACCTGCCCGGTCGTTTTCCTGAACTTAGCATCAGTTTAGCACCGTTTTCAGCCGAGCAATTAGAGCAATTTATACAAATTGAAAGCCCCGGCGGTGTACCGAATAGCAACGAAATTCCTGACCATTGGGTGTCTATCGGACAGTTTTACCAAAGCATTTTGGATTACATTGAGGCAAACATTAAGCCCGAGGATTACGAAAAATACGCAGGCCAACCACAATTAGGTCCCGGTAACGGATACTATACCCACAACAACGTAGATACGCTGTACTACAACAAATACCACAAACCACAGTTTACCAATGCTGATGACAGCGGTGATTTGGTGATAATAGACAGCAACGCTGCTGCACGCAAAGCCATTGAAACTATTGTGCACCAAGGTGAAGGTACCATTGCCGACGACCACACTACGGACGATAAAATGCACGACGAAGAATCGCACTACCGCAAGTTTGTTGATTTGCATGCTGAGTTTCCAAACTTTGCCGATGATGTAAAATACTTCGTAAAACCATTCCCCGTGAATCCTAAAACAGCCGGTTACCCCGCTGATATACAAACCGTATCAAACCTGCTGAATGCAGTATATACCTACATGTATATGATGATGGAATCGTGCTACCGCAACCCTATGCCCCAACAAAGCGAGATATTTAACTTTGGTATTCACAAGGGCATGGTGTTTATGCTAAGCACCCTCTGCGATTTTATTACCAGCCTTAGCTTGCCTGATGGTAACTATGCCGCTCCCACTTTTGAGAATTACGAATTTTCGCCTGAATCTACCGCAAAATCGCAGATTATAGCCCTTTACAATGCTATACCCTCAAGCCTAAATCCGCCAAGCAGCCTGCCCGGCCGTTTTGCTACCTTGCCTGATATGAGCAGTATTGCAGGTGAACCCGTTAGTTTTTAATCCATTATCAACGCATAAAATAAATATACACCCATGATTAACAGGATATATTATAGCAACGGTTGCGGCAGCAGTGGAAGTAATGGCTGCGGCAGTTCGTCAACAACACCGTCAACAACATCAAGCACCACCACCTTTGTTCCGTTAGAGCTGCATGCTTGCATGGGCTTAAACGCCTGCCAAGGCCACGATCGTTTTGGCACCAACAGTTGTGCAGGTACAGGCTTTTGCTCAACCACTACGCACGTGTGCCACACCCTTAACAATTGCAGGGGACAAGGCGGTTGCGGATTATACGGCAGTGCCGAAGAACAAGAGAAACCCGGCTCAAACGATTGTGCATGGAAAGGAAGTTGTGCTACCCCCATACAAGCCGAGCGCATCAGTACACAGGGTACAAATACCGGACAGAGTGTTTGGAAACTTGCCCGCAAACTGTTTGAAGAACGTCTTACCAGCGAAGGTCGCGAGTTTGGAACTCCCCGTTTCCCTGACGGCCCTCCATCGTGGTGGCTGAAAAGCCTTGGCCCTTACGATGCTTGCGGTAGTAGCGGGGATATGAATTGTACCTTTGGTTTAAAAGAAAGCAAGTGCAGCGTGCTTTGCGGTAGCAAGGCAGAAAGCCCAAGCACTGATGCCAATGTGTGCAAGACTAATCCCAATATATAACGATATCAAATCGATGCATTGCTTTGCAAGTGGAATAAGTTGTAAGAAAAATCAATCACCCGAAAGGGCAGTAAACAGGGCAGTAATAGCCGCCCTGTTTACTATTTTTTAAATAAGGAAGAGTAGTAGTTGCTAAAGCCAAAGAGTGTTTAATTGCCATGAAAACAACCCAAGAGTATGCACAAATGCTGAGCCGGCTGCCCAATATTGGGTTAGGCTTAGGTTTGCGTAACGTACACTTTAACCACATTACCGAGCATTGGCCCGCCGTTGATTGGTTTGAGATTATTTCAGAAAATTTTATGGATACAGGCGGCCGCCCGCGTCATATTTTACGACAGGTGGCAGAGCGGTATCCCATTGCCATGCACGGGGTTTCGTTATCCATTGGTAGCACCGACCCTGTTGATTTTGACTATTTGGGGAAATTGAAAAAGCTGGCAGCCGAGGTGAATCCCGCTTGGATTAGCGACCACCTTTGCTGGACGGGAGTGCTGGGAGTAAATACCCACGACCTGTTGCCCGTGCCCCTTACTTTTGAAAGTTTAAAACACATATCCGACCGTATAAAAATAGTTCAAGACTACCTTGAGCGTCCGTTAGTGCTTGAAAATCCCAGTACCTATTTGGCGTTTAAGCACTCAAGCATACCAGAGTGGGAGTTTCTTACTGCCCTTACCGATGAAACCGGTTGCGGGTTGCTGCTGGATGTGAACAATGTTTACGTTACCTGCTATAACAATGATATGGACGCGGTTGAATACATTGAAAACCTGCCCCACGACCGTATTGTGCAAATGCACTTAGCAGGCCATCAATACTGTGGTACACACATTATTGATACCCACGACAGGCAGGTAATACCCGGCGTGTGGGAGTTGTTTAGCCTTGCGTGGCAACGTACGGGCGGCACATCGTTGTTGCTGGAGTGGGATAGTAACATTCCGCCGTTTGATGAATACCACGCCGAATTATTGAAAGCCCAACAATTTATGAACGGCTTGCCTGAAGGCTTTATAAAAACAGCAGCAGGGGCGGCTGAACCTCAAACGGTTTCAAATCCCCTAAGCTTTATGGTTCCCGAAATTGTAAGTACTGAATGACCGCAGAAGAAGCTGATAAAAATATCCCTCTTAGCCTTGTACAGCAATGGATGCAAACTGTATTGGTGAACCCGTTGGGCAACCCCGGCGGCCATCCTTCAGAATTGCTGCCCCAACACCTGCAAGGCGATATAGAAAACATTATTGCCCCTTCATCACGCCTTAACGGCAGGCAGCGATTGGCCATTTACCAACGCGGCTACCTTGCCCGCTTGCGCGATTGCATGGCAGGCCAATTCAAAGGATTGCAGTACGCTTTGGGCGAGGAATTGTTTCAGGCATTTGCCGATGAATACCTGCAACAATACCCCTCTGTAAGTTATACCCTTGCCGATTTGGGCAAACGCTTTGCCGCCTTTTTGCAGCAAACCCGCCCCGATGCAAATGCCCCCGAAAATGAGCGCGAAGATTGGCCTGATTTTATGATAGAATTGGCTCAATTGGAATACGCCCTGCTGCAAATATTTGACGAAGAAACGCCGCAAGGCATACACTATGCTGCCGATACCACCAACGACGAGAGTCTGAAACTTATACCGTCGTTGTACCTATTCAGTTTCCGTTTTCCTACTGCCCAGTATTTGCAAGCAGTACACAAAAACGAAAATCCGTCATTGCCCTTCCCATCTGACAGTTATTTGGCTGTAACCCGCAAAGACTATCAGATAGGGCTGTTTCACCTCAATCCCCTCCAACATAAATTTCTAACGTATTTGCAGCAATACCCGCAACCTGTAACCCAAGCCTTGCAACAGTTTGCCGTACAAAACAATATTGAATGGGAAGGCTTGCAAACTCTTTGGCCGGTGTGGCGCAGCAAATGGATAGAATCAGGGTTTTTTGTTACTGTTTAATACGTAGTAATTCATAGAGATAACCTATGCAGATATTAGTAACTTGCTACCATAATTGTTTGCTGAAATGTAAAATTTAAAACTAAAAGTATGTTGATTGCAATTGATGTTACGGTAGGGCTGATACTGGTGTATTTGTTGTATAGCTTGCTAACCACCATTGTGCAAGAAGGTTTTTCTACATGGTTTGGTTTCAGGGCCCGCAATCTTAAAAGGGCTATTGTGCAGATGCTTACCGATGAAACAAAGGTAAACAAGCTGTCAATCAAAGGATTGGTGAATCGTGCTTTTACTATTGCCGCCTTTAACAGCCGCAGCTACGACGGTACATTAGCCGAAGCATTTTATGCCCACCCCGGTATAAAATACTTAGGCGAAGGCCAATGGCACCGATTACCCGATAGCATTGCCTCCGAAAAATTCGCCGAAGTAATAACTGATATTTTAGTAGGCGGGAATTATACCCCTGCATCCAACCCGGCAACAGTAATTGAAAAAACACTTTCATCAAGCCCCGTACCCTTGGCCGGCAATGGGGTATCAATCACCACAACGTTTAAAGTAAACGGCGGTAATATTGTATTGATAGAAGAAGACACCGTCTACTACCTGAAAAGGTTATTGCTTACTGCCAACAACGATATTGATAAATTTAAAAAATCGTTGCAAACGTGGTACGATGATATGATGAAACAAACCACCGTTTGGTACAAGCGTAACATACAGGTGTGGTTGTTTGGCATTGGTATGCTGATAGCCATAGCGTTTAATGTGGACACTCTTAAAATTGCAAGTTTCTTATCTACCAATAGGGAAGCCCGACAAAATATGGTAGAGCTTGCCATTGCCGTGCAGAAGAATTATGATGGCAAGGAGATAGGGGATAGCATATCAGGTGAGGTGATTAAACAAACCAAACAGGATATTGCAGCCTCACAAAAAATATTAGGCAACGGGTGGGATGACGAATGGATGTGGTGCTATGGCGAATGTCGCAAAAAAGCCGACTCAGCGATGGTTGTAAGGACTGATAAGAAAAAGCTGCTTGACTCGATAGAAGTACGGGTTAAAAAAATAGATACCGACAGTATGTTGCCGAGTGACAGCAGTAAAAAAGCGGCAAAAACAAAACTGCTTGATTCAGCTATGTTATTAAAATCAGACATTGCCGTAATTGATGATAAAGTAAAGTACTGTCAACGGTTCACAATAAGTAAGTTTTTCGGGGTAATGAGTCAGGCAAGCTGGTGGAAACGTGCTTTGGGCTGGGTACTTACGGCCTTTGCCATATCATTAGGAGCACCATTTTGGTTTGACTTATTAAATAAGTTCATACGTTTGCGTTCGGGAATATCAACTGCCGAATCGTCAAAAAACAAAGAAAGCACAGCAACAGGTGAAGCAGTTAACCCTAAAGCATAACCATGAAAGTAACCGTAACCACATACCTCAACCGCAGGTTAAATACTCCGCAAACGCTGCCTGATAATAAAAGCGGCTACCTGTCTCCGGGTGATTCAATAGAGGTTGTGGAGGTGCTGCAAGGGCAACTGATAGAAGGGGTAGATACATGGCTCAAAAGCACCGATGGAAACTTCTTTTGGAGCGGAGCAACAAACTATAATGCGCTTACTAACTATGCAAACCGCATAGTAAATATGCCGCAAGCATGGAAAGACAGCAAAGGCAAAGGGATTACCGTTGCATTGCTGGATACCGGAATTAACTCCACACATCCGTTTTTAAAATCCGTGTTTAATAAATACCAAAACCTTGCATACGCTGTGCCCCCACTTGCAATTGCAGATAAGCAAGGACATGGTACTGCAATGGCCGGATTAATGGCCGGCACTGTGCCTGCGGCAGATATTATTTCTATAAAGGTGTTAACCGACGATAATATTTCTACCGGTCAAAATCTTGCCCAAGGCCTTGATAAAGTAATTGAGCTATTACCGCAGGTGAAACCCGATATAATTAACCTTAGCCTTGATATTAGCCGACGACAATACAGCGAGGTGAATTATACCAATAACGAAACCATCGAAGCTAAAATTAATAAGTTGGCAGCCACAGGTATTGTAATTGTTGCCGCGGCGGGCGATAGGGATAAAGTATTCGGCAGTGTGATAAATTATCCAGCCCTAAATAGTAATGTAATAAGTGTGGGCACCCTGTTGGCCGAAGATATAGGTAAAACAGTTAACCCGCGTGTTGATTTGTTGTTTTACAATGCAAACCTGCAAGCCGCCGCAATTGACGGAAGTTTTACCGCCACCACAAGCAGCACAAGTGCATACACAGGCCTTGTCAGTAGTATAGCGGCATCCATATTGGCTACAGAAACTATTCCCGCAGGTAAAACAAAAAGAGAGTACGTACTGGGCCGTATAAAAGAAATTGCAGCAAATATTTCAACCATAGTGTCTCCGAGCAGCACTGAAATAACTATCTATAAAACCACTTAATTATGAAAAAACTTCTAACACTTTTAGTTGCATGTTTAACAGGACTGACGGCCTTTTCCCAGTCGATGGTAGAAGATGCATTGCGGCTTTCCCGTTCGGTGGCATCCATTGATGCAGGACAGGTAGCCCTTAAGCGCTCCGATGACAGCGTATTTACGATACTGGATAAGTATTACCAATCGGATGTAAACAACATAAAAAGTGATTTACGCGATGCCTTTGCCGAAAATCCTTTTTTAACAGTGAGTGGCGGCGGCGATGCTTTTAACTGGCAGGCCGCGGCAGCAACAGGCCAAGCCTTTGTGGGCGATGCGCTTAACTATGTAGGCGGCCTAAACGTTACCAATCTTGCCGATGCGTTGGCTATTGTAGTGGTGAACCGATTGAAAACCGAACTGAATCAACAGTTTTTTGAAGAGTTTGAAGAACAATTGAAGAAAACCCCTGAGTTGGAAAAATTGTTCCCCAACACCTACATGTTGCTTACCACAATCGACCAAGATATTTATGATTATGAATCATACATTCCGGCATTGCGCCAAGCCTTTAATACCGACTACAGAAACTTGTATCAAAAGGTTGAAACGCTTTTAAACTCACCAAAATTTAAAGAGTATTTAAACAAAGCCCCCGAAGTAGCAGCCGTTGTTGGCGCAGCCTTAATAACTTCAAAGCTGGTATCGCATGATAAATCGCCCGCGGCTGTAATATCAGGTATAGCTGATGCAGCAGGCTCAGGCTCAAAAGGCATCGACGGCCTGTTTAAAACCGTTGGGTTGATAGCAAAATCGTTGCAAAACTCAGTAAACGCAGTTGAAGGTGCATGGGTAGGCATGGACAGTGTGAAAAAACTTGTAAACAACCCTGCAGCCTTGCGTATTTATGTGGGGCTGTTGTATCAAACCTCGGCAAAAATTGAATTGGGTGGCGGCAAAACCCTGCAAGCTGAATTAGATACGTTGGGCGTAAACAACCAGTTGAATAAGATTGCCGATATGGTAGTACTGGTTTCATCTGCTGTAAATGAAGTTGAAGAACTGGTAGCCCAATACAAAGCCGATACTTCACTTAAAGGATATAACAAGTACTATGATTATTACGAGTCGTACACCTCGTTAATTAAAACCCTTGCCACCAGCGTAGATACCATCTTTCATCTAAACATTGATAACCGTATTAATCAATACTACGCGGTGAGCCAAAACTTAGGCAATATTTATTTAAATGTGAACGAGGGTAACTACACAGGAGCCATTACCAATTTGGTAACCACTATAAATATTATAGACAGCAACGGGGCTGTAATGTCAAAACCCGTTGTACAGCTATTATTGCGTTACGGTACGTTTATGGCTGCCATGGTTGAGGCCCAAACATCGCAGCAAATGGCCGCCGTATTAGAAACATATATACTACCCAGCGGTAGTAGTACCATGAAGGCTAAAACTGCCCGCTTGCTTACCCTTAACTCATACATAGGAGGGTTTTATGCTTGGAAAACCGACCAAACCGACAGCGCAAAAAAATCGGCGGGACTTAGCTTGCCCGTGGGCCCTAATTTTTCATTTGGTTTGGGTAGCAACAAAGTATTAGGAGCCATTTCTGTATTTGTACCTATAGTAGATATTGGTGCATTTGGCGCATACCGACTGAGCGACACCTCAACAGCTGCATTACCCGCCGTAAAACTGTCAAACATATTTGCACCCGGTATCATGTTAGGCTTTAATAGATTGTTCAACACGCCGCTAACCCTAATGGGTGGCATACAAAAAACACCACCACTGCAAACCATTTCGGCTTCGGGTGCTACCTATACAGAAAATAGCTGGCGCTATCAGGTATCTCTTGTGTGGGATATTCCGTTGTTTAATTTGTATTACAAACCCAAGAAATAATCCATCTCAACAAGCAGCCATTAACAAAGGCGCAAAGGCACTAAATTAGTGTGTCTTTGTGCCTTTGTGGTTATATAGTAGTAGTGTTTCTATCGTTTTTCAAATCAAAAATTAACAAATAAACCATAGTATTGCTGTATGAATACCCGTAGCCCTTTAGCCGTACTGGCTGGCATAGTTCTATTGTTTGTAAGCCTGCATGTAAATGCACAAGGCAAAGTATCGTTTGTCGAAGCCCAAAAACTGGGAAACAGGATTGATTCATTGGCAAAAGCAGGCCAGTGGCAAAAGATTGAAACTTCGTTTTTTGATGTTGATGAACTGGCCGAAAGAGCAACAAAAGATTTAAAATTAACCAAAGATGAAAAAGCATCTTTTGTTGGTGGCATGAAAGAAGGTTTGGCAGAGGCAGGTTTGTTTGCAAGAATTGCTGAACAAACTACAACGTTTGATTTCTTACGGATAAGAGAGAACAGCGGAAAATACAGCATCATGTTCAGGGCAGAGCTTGTTTCAGGAGGGTTAAATTATTTTGACTTCGCTGTTATAAAAAACAAAAAGGGAGAAGTAAAAATTGGAGATTTATATACCTTTAGTATGGTCGATAATATGTCTAATATTATAGGGTCTTTGCTAATTTCAGCCATGCCCGATGGGTTTGGTGCTTCTGACAAAGGGCTTGAGAAAACTGTCAAAGCTGTAAAAACTATGACAAAGGCCAAAAACGAAGGAAAATTTGAGGTTGTTTTAGCTGAATACAACAAACTTTCACCCGAAAACAAAAAGCAAAAAATGTTCTTGGGAATGCGCCTTAATGCTGCTCAAAGCGTCAGTATCGAAGAATATAAGGCCGCAATGGATGATTATTATGCCGCATTTCCAAACGAACCCGGCCTTAGCCTGATGATGATAGACAAGTATTTTTTAGAAGAAGATTATGAAGGGGCGTTGAGTGCGGTTAACAAAACCGATAGTTTAGTGGGTGGTGATACCTACCTTGAGCAATATAGAGGGAATATTTACACGTATTTAGATGATTACGAAAAGGCAGAAGCCAGCCTGAAAAGGTATTTGGCAAACTTCCCTAAAAGTGCAGATGCTTACCCAACCTATGTGTCGCTGTTGGCTGCCAATGGCAAATACCCTTTGGCGGTTGAAACGCTTAAAAAATGGGAAAAAGCAACCGGCCAAAACCCGCTTGAATTCTTTAACGCTGATGATTTTCCTGATTTTAAAGAATCAGCAGAATACCAAGGCTATTTGAAGGACCGTAAATAACCCTGTTTGTTTTATGGCTAAAAATCATCAATTTGCCTGTAATGGATAGGGTAAAAAATATCTTACAATCTTTTGCAGGCATTGATGAAGATCACTTTGCCCTCTCAGAAGGGATGTGGCTTGAAAAAACTTACGGCAAAGGCGATTTCTACAACCAATACAAAAGCGTTTGCAAATACCTGGGATTGGTGATGGATGGGGTGTTCCGCACCTACTACGTTGATGATGAAACAGGGGAAGAGAAGAACCTGTTTTTCTATTCACAAAATCAGGTAGTGGTAGCCTACAAAAGCTTTGTTACCCAAACCCCTTGCAACTATTATACGCAAGCTCTTACCCCCGCAAACATATATTATATACGTATTGACGAATTGCTTACGTTGTACAAACAATCGCACCAATGGGAGCATTTGGGCAGGCTGGTGGCCGAAACGGCTTTTGTTATTGGCAGCGGACGTATGGAAAGCTTTTTGTTTCAGAGCCCCGAGCAGCGGTATTTGGAGTTAATACAAGACCATCCGGATATTTTTAACAACGTTCCTTTATACCACATTGCCTCGTATTTGGGCATCCAAGGGCCTTCGTTAAGTAGGATTAGAAAAAGAATGGCTAGCAAATAACGATTTTAACCCAGGTTAAAATTATTCTTGTTTAATGGGCTGAATTTTGTGTCGTCAAATGGGACATAAAAAATTAAAATTTTAAACATTAAACAAAATACAGCCATGAAAACTCAATCAAAAACCGTAGTATTTATCACAGGTGCATTCGTAGGTCATAACAGCTGGAAAAACTGGAAAACCTATTTTGAAAACAAAGGTTACAATGTAATTGTACCAGCTTGGCCTCATAAAGATGCCGACCCTGCTACCTTGCGTAAACGTCAGCCCGATGCAGCATTAGGCCAACTTAACTTGGCACAACTAATTGCACACTTTGAAAAAATTGTTCGTGAACTTCCTGAAAAACCAATCCTTATCGGCCACTCATTGGGCGGATTAATCACCCAAATATTATTACAAAAAAATATAGCTGCTGCCGGTATTGCAGTGCACTCTGCCCCTCCAAAAGGTGTTTCACCTGTATCTTATGCCTTTTTAAGGTCGGCTTGGGGAGCTTTCGGGTTATTTAAACCAGCCAAAACCACCCACTTAATGAGCTTTAAAGAGTGGCAATGGGCTTTTGCCAACGGAATGACTGAAGCGGAACAACGCGCCTCATACGAAGAATTGGCAATTCCCGAAGCAAGACAGGTGATAAGGGATGGAATTTCTGACATCACAAAAGTTGATTTCGACAAAAAGCAACAGCCTTTGTTATTTATTGCAGGTACCGAAGACCATTTCTTCTCGCCTAAAGTAAACCACGATAACTACAGCAGGTATAAAAACAGCAAATCAGTAACCGATTACAAAGTGTTTGAAGGCATAAACCACGGTGTTTTGGGCTTGCCCACTTGGCAAAATCAAGCCGACTATGCTTTTAATTGGTTAAACAACTAATTTTATAACAAAAATAAATATGCTAAGGCCGTAGGAAAATCCTATGGCTTTTGGCAGTTAAAAAAGCAGTTTAAATAATAATAAAATGAAAATAGGAATTATTGGAAGCGGTAACATTGGGTTGGCATTTGCCGGGCAAGCCGCAAAGGCAGGATACGAGGTATTGCTAAGCAATAGCCGCGGACCTGAATCATTAACCGAAGCGGTGAGTTCACTAAAGGGGAATGTAAAGGCCGTTACCGTAAACGAGGCAGCACTGGCCGATGTGGTTTTTCTTTCAGTGCCGTGGAAGTACATGGAATCAGTTACCACCGCAATAACCACTTGGGAAGGACGCATTGTTATCGACCCGTCTAACCCTATTATTATGCCCGGTTTCACTACTGCTGAACTTGGCGGTAAACCTTCCAGCGAGGTAGTGTCAGGCTGGGTAAAAGGAGCAAAAGTTGTAAAGGCATTTAATACCTACACCCCGCAACTATTAGCTGCTGACCCTAACGAAGGCGGTGGCCACAGGGTTATCTTCTACTCGGGCAATGATGCAGCCGCAAAAGAAACAGTGGCAGAGATTATAAAAACAATGGGATTTGCGGGTATTGATTTAGGCACATTGCAAGGTGGCGGTATGTTGCAACAATTTCCCGGCGGGCCATTACCCGGACAAAACTTGGTGAAATATTAAACGTTAAAGAGATAAGGCAATACCGGAAGAAGGGGACTAAGCGGTGGCTGGGTTCCCTTTTTTTTGGAATCGTTGGCGCGATTTTTTAATGGCTGGCATATTCTCAACCGCCCATACCGATAACCCTTCTATATGCGGCACAAGGCTTTTGCCCATTGTGGTAATAACATACTCAACACGCGGGGGTACTTCGGGGTACACCGTACGTTTCACTAAGCCGTCAGCCTCCAGCACCCGCAAAGTAACCGTCAGCATCTTTTGCGATACATCACCGATTTCTTTGTGCAACTCATTAAAACGCTTGGGTTCACCGTCGCCCAATATCAACACCACCAGTATCGACCACTTATCGCCCAACCTGTCCAACACTGAACGTATAGGGCAACTTTGTATGTCGCCGTCTTTTTCTAAATAATAATCAACTCTTTTCATCTCATTATCAGCATTAGTTACCTTTGAGTAAGTATGTTACAGGTATGTGCCTTATTGTTTGTGCAATAGTAACTTTTTACCTTTGACTTACCAAAAGTAAGTAACTGTGTTTTGGTAATCAAAGTTAAATCAATAAAAATAATAATATGAGTAAGATTTTAATTACAGGTGCCAGTGGCCATTTGGGCAAGGCTACCATTAACTATTTGCTTGAAAAAACTGCTGTTGCAAATATTGTGGCTTTAGTGCGCGATGCCGCCAAAGCTGAAGAGTTGAAACAAAAAGGAGTGGAGATACGTGTAGGCGATTATGATAATTACGCGTCATTAACAGCAGCTTTTGCGGGTATTGATAAAATACTGTTTGTGTCGGGCAGCGATATCGGCCGTCGTATCCAACAACACGAAAATGTGGTAAAGGCCGCCAAAGATGCAGGAGTAAAACACGTGGTGTACACCAGCTTTCAGCGCAAGAACGAAGGTCCTGATTCTCCCATCGCGCCTGTGGCTGAAGCACACATCAAAACCGAGGCATGGTTGCGCCAATCAGGCTTGGCATACACTATTCTGCTAAACAATATTTACATGGATATTTTGCCGATGTTTATTGGTAACAATGTACTTGAAACCGGTATTTATTTCCCTGCCGGAGACGGGAAAGCAGCAATGATGTTGCGTGATGATATGGCGGCAGCTTGTGCAGCTGTATTGGCTACAAACGGGCACGAGAATAAAACCTATGATATTACCAGCGATGCGGCTGTTTCGTTTGGAGATATTGCAGCCATTATTTCTGAAATAAGCGGTAAACCCGTTGGGTATGTTTCGCCTGCAAAAGAGGAGTTTGTAAATACACTGACAGGAGCAGGGGTTCCTGCTGAACTGGCGCATGTTTCTGCCGGTTTTGCAGAGGCTATAAAGCAAGAAGAATTTGCTAAAACCTCTACAGATTTTGAAACACTTACAGGACGCAAACCCGTTACCGCTAAACAGTTTTTACAACAAGTGTTTACAACGCAGGCGCTAAATAAAAATTAAATAATGTAGCCTGTTATCAGGATATTAAAGCCACAAAGGCACTAAGTATACAAATACTTGGTGCCTTTGTGGCTTTATAGCAAATGTGCAGGTTGTTGAATTTACCTGAAATCAATATCAAACAAATTATTCTTGATGGCAAACAACACTAAACCGGCCGTGTTGCGAGCGCCTGTTTTTGCCAGCAAATTATTACGGTGGCCATTAACTGTACTTTCGGTAATAAACAGCTTTTCAGCAATCTCAGGACTGGTAAATTCACGGCATATGTACAGTAGCACTTCTTTCTCGCGGCTGGTTATGTCCTCAACATTTTGCAGGGTACCTTTTTGTTTTTTGCCGCTGTTAAAATTGCGCATTACCCCAATGGTTTTCTCATTAAAGTAATAATCGTGCGTGGTAACGGCCTGTATAGCTCGTTTCACCTCTTCGGGGTCAGCGTTTTTGGCAAGGTAAGCGTTAGCACCCTCCTCAATCAGCTTATGGATGAACTTGTCCTCCTCGTGCACCGTCAAAATTATATTCTTCACCGCCGGGTGTAATAGCCGCATCTGTTTCAAGGTTTCAATCCCGTTCATCACCGGCATATTTATATCAATCAAGGCTACGTGCACAGGCTCTTTAGCCTCACTCATTTTGGTTAGTAAGTCTTCGCCGTTTTCAGCCTCAATACACACCTTTATGTCCTCAAAAGTTTTGAGTAACGAAATCATCCCCTTCCGAAAGAGTACTTGGTCTTCGGCAAAAGCAATATTTATCATACAACAGTATTATTAGTTAATGGTATAGTAACCGTACAAGCAAAACCTTCACCCGGTGCCGAAGCAAAGTTAACTTCTCCGTTCATTACAATTACCCGGCTTTCAATATTCTTTAGGCCAATGCCGCGGCTGCTTACTAATTCAGTACCTACACCATCATCTTTGTAAGTAAGGTTAAGCGTGTTGTTTTCAGTATTAATATGCAGTCGTATAGTTTTAGCCTTAGCGTATTTAATACAGTTTGAACTCAGCTCTTGTACAATGCGGTACAGTGCAAGGGTAGCTGTTGACGTAAGGGATTCAAGGGGGGCATTGTTTTCAAAATCCACCTCAATACCCGATACCGAAGTTAATCGGTCAAAATAGTTTTCAATCGTTTGCTCCAAGCCCAGTAACTCCAGCTCAAAAGGTACAATATTGTGCGATATGCGCCTTACACTGTCAATGCCTGATTGTATCAGGTACTTGCCTGTTTGTAAGTGTTCTGCGTTTGAGCCGTCAGCACCGTTTAATTGGTTGATGGAAAGCGATAAGGTTGAAAAAATACTGCCAATTTCATCGTGTACATCTTTGGCTATCTGCATCCGTTCAGCCTCGGCAGTTTCAATACTTATTTGCAGCAATTCTTTTTTGTGCTGTGCATCCAGGCGCAGCAACTCTTGTTGTTTAAAATACAAGCGCTTTTGGTAGCGTAATACCGCAAGGATAAAACCACCTGTAATAATTACAAATGCCAGCATTACGGTAATAATGCCAAAGTAAAATTTTATTTGGTTCTCGCTTTCCATAGTCCTATCGCAATCAGTATGTATAACTGTACTGCCAAAATTGTATGAATCGTCCAAACATTAATACGGTGTGCTACAGTCATTTGCTCTACATAGCTGCTATACGAAAACATCGCTATCGAACCTGCAAAATAGATTAAAAAACCGCTGTTTATATAATTAATTGCTCTACCCAACTGGCGGGTTTTTTCATCCTCGGCCACAATTTTCACAAACCAACTGATACTTAAAAATATGAAAATTAGTGCTTCTAATGAGCGACCATAGGTATTAAACGTATAAATATGCTCAATATATGCCGAATCAATAACTGCAAATGCGGGGAAGGCTACTGCTAAGGTCCAAAAGGCAGCACGTGGGATAAAATCAGTAAGTAACGTGCTGTAAAACCAAAGTAACAGCAAATACTCAATAATGGTGTATACGTGTAGTATGGGATAATTATTTATCCGTTGTTTCCAAAAGGCAAATGATAATGCTTGGGTTACTAAGGCAAGTAGTAAATAGCCTGCAATTATTTTTAATTTCAGGGGATATGCTTTAAACCCTACTATGGCTAATAGCAGGGGTAATAGCAAAATAATATTGGCATACTCAAAAAATATACTCCGTAGTTGCTCAAACATAACAAAAGCCAGATAGAGGGGTTAAAAACTGCAATTACAAATCCATTATGCCTTTTCCGGGGTCGGCGCAGGTAGTAGGACAGGGGTATGAAAAATCAAAAATACTTTCTTCAAGTGTTGGAGGTTTTGAGTGTGCTGAAGGCAGGGTGATAATATCATCACCGCCTATATTCTCATTGGGTTCAAAACCTGATACGCCAACGGCTACTAAACAACTGTACGGGGGCTCAGGAATGGTAGGGGTTACAACTTTACCAAGGTAAAACCGTATACCATTAATAGGATCTGCAGGAGGAGGGGTACTGGTGTTATACAGTCCTATACGTACAATTAAGTCTGTTATATCAGCTAAATCAAAAGTAAACGCATTGATGTTTAACACGGGTGAATTGCGCAAAGGCAAGTTTTGCGACAGTGCATTTTTTATGAGTGTTTGATCGCCTTGCCAGTTGGTTATTCGCTGTTGGGCATCGTCAAGTGAAATGGTAAAACGGTCGCCGTCTCCGGGATTTATTTGTGGTTTCATAAGTGTTTTATATGTATTACAACTGAAAAGTCAAAGATATACAAAAGAGTTTCTTATCATGTTAACAACTAACAAGTATAATAATACTGATTAATTGGATAATTATAAGGTGATTAGCAGGCATTGATAAGCTAACTTAAAGATAAGAAACAAAAAGGAGCACTACACTTTAAGGCAAATATGGATGTTGTAGTGCTCCTTTTTTGAGTACTTACATATAATTAGTCCATAATACTTTGGCCGGGGTCGGCACAAGTAGTAGGGCATGGGTACGAGAAATCATAAATACTGGTTTCAGTAGTAGGTTGGGCGTTTACAACCGGTAAGTTGGTTACATCCGCTCCGCCAAAACCCGGGGGATTGCAATTTGTTACGGCAACACCAATTAAACAAGCGTTGTTAGCCCGCGACTCTTCTACACCCAAGTAAAATCTTACTGCATTTATATGATTTGCAGCCAACGTTGTATCAGCCAGGTGCAATACTGCGGTACTTTCGGGGTTGTTGTATTTGTATATCCGTTCAAACAACTCACAAAGGTCTCGCAACTTAAAGGTGAACGAATTGATTGACAATACGGGTGAATACTCTAAACCCGGTGGTTGCGGTGCAGTAGGGTTTTGCAGCGCATTCATGATGTTCCCTTGGTTATCTTTCCAATTTGTGTAGCGTTCTTGGGCATCAGTTTGTTGAATTGTAAAGTTAGGTGCAGGCATAAAAGTATTTTTAAGGTAAAACTTATTGTATAACATTGAGTGCCAAATGCAATCAGTGCAAAGCAAAGATTGGATAAGTTATCATTAATAAAAACACTATTTTTATCTTTTTAGCCATACAGATATTTTTATCTGCTTTTATGTGAGTCTAAATTATTAGTGAGACAATAAAAAATACCGGTAGTTATAGCGTACAGATAGTTTTTATTGTATAAAAAAGGGGCTACTTAAAAGCAGCCCCTTTAATCTATGAACAGAGAAATCAGATATTAATTGGCATTTTGCAGCGGGCCTAGGAAGACACCCAACGTTAACGAGTTATTACTGTCAAAGCCTACAGTAATATCATTTGAGTAACCGCCTTGGTCGTCGTAGGCATATCCGTAGCCGATATTGTTAAGCAAAGGAGCAGGGGCTGTTCCTAACCCATTGTGCAAATATCCTGAGTAAATATTCGAGTAAGTAGCCGCATTGCTGGTTGGGGCAGGGTAGAATGTACCGCAAATAAACTGGCAAGTGTTTACTGGTAGCAATTCATCCACGTAGCTGGTAAATATAATTTGCAAAGGGGTGTTGCCTGCACTGTTGGCTGATATTATTGTTGTGGGTTGCGCAGCTACTTGCTTTATGATATTCATGCCGGGGGCAAATACTGCACCGCTTGGCAAGCCTGTAGTAATGCTTACTTGGTTATTAGTAATATCAGCGGCAGTAAAACCTGCATTAAACTGGATAAGATTGCCGGTAGCGGGCGATAATCCCCTGTTTATCATACTTACTACCTGATTTTCTAAATTACCCAAAAGTGTGGTGTTTGAAGCACCGGTTTGGAAGGCCGAATCGGCAAATGCACCTGCACAGCCCATTGCCATTGCAGTAGCAGGCATGGCTGAATCAAGGTTGCCTGACCACCAGGTTGGCGGAGGAGAAAGTGTAACGCCTGAAGTTAAAGCACCCGGACCCGGAAACGCTGTACAATTGGTAGTAAAGTAAGGGTAATAAACATTCAACAGTTCACCACCGCAGTTAAACTGCAATACATTGTAGGTAGAAGTGCCGCCTGTTATATCAGTTTGTGAAACTGTAGTTACAGTCCCTGAATAATAATTCAACGAAACAGGGTCTTGCAATGTAAGCGTGTTTGTTGTGTAATAGTTAAAGAACTCGTAAATAGCAGTGTCTAAAAACGTTGCAAGAGCGCTTGGGGTTACCCCTGTTTGAAAATCGTTAATCAAATGGAAGGGAGCTACCAACCTGTTTACTGAGCCGCTATTCCATCCGCAAACATTAAATGGAGCAAAAGCGGTATTGGTAATATTGGTGGTAAAATTGTTAATGATGGTTTCTAATGATAACCAAGGTGTGATACCTATTACATTGGGGAAACCATTAGTGGGCGAGGGAGCAAATGAGGTTGTAGGAGGAAACTGCAAGCTGTTTTCAGCAGGATTTACAAACAAAGTAATAGGAATACCTAATGAATCTACCTGAGTGGTATCAATGTTTGCATTGCCAAGGGTGCTGCCTACTGTTGGGTTGATGGCCAATTCTACAAAGTCGAACACATAATCAGCCGATACAGTTGGCTGAACTATGCCTCCCGTAGAGCTTTTCGATAATGCAGTGTCAGAAGCGGCAAACCATACCCTGCCTCCGGTCATTCCGTTTGAGGTATTCAAATAGAAAAAGTGCAAGCCATTATTGGTTGTAGGCAAGTCGTGCAGTTTAATGCAGCACGCACCGCCGCTGTTAATAGTGGCCGTCCAGTGATTAGTGCTATCAACTTTATAAAAATTGTTATTACCATCGGTAATGTACACATATAATGCGTCGTTAGCCAAGCCTGTGTTGTTTGAAATAAGAACTTCAACAACGTTTTGTAATGGAGAGTTCATACAAATAATAGTTTTAAAATTGTGTATTTGTTAAAATATGTGGTGCAATATCAGGGTTAAATATTTCGCCTTTGTGAACAAAGTTGACGGATTTAAAAAACAGATAGAAATATCTGTTTTGCGGCAATAAAAAAGGGCAGTCGGTTTCCCAAACTACCCTTCAATATTGTAAAATGTTATTAATGAGTCTAATGCAGGTTGTATGTGTACTACACAGGTTTCACAGGCTCATAGTTAAGTAGTGCCATACCTGATTCAAAAGCCTTTGTGCCCACCAAACGCAAAGGAGTGTGTTGCACAACAGTGTTAAAAAACGAAATGCCTTTTCCTAACACAATCGGGTTTATAAGTAAATGGTATTCATCAATTAAATTTTCACGCATTAATGAGGAGATAAAAGAAGCCCCGCCGTAGGCTATAATATCCTTCCCCGGTTCAGCCTTAAGGCTGTTTATAGTTTGTGCAATGTTTGCAGTACAAAGCTCTACATTTTCCCATCCGCCGGGTATATCTGCTGATTTTGTGAGCGTGGTAGAAAACACCACCTTTTTAGTAGTAGCCACATGATTGGCAAATGTGTACTGCGGGTTGTTTGCATCGGCAGCCGTGTTTTTCCAGTGGGCAATAAAACCCTCCATAGCCATTTTGCGGCTTAGTAATATACAATCTATTGATTGCGTCAGTTGCGTGTGGTACTCTTGCAATTCCTTGTCCCAACCCCATTCAGGCCCCCAGTTCCATACCATCCAATTGGTGTGGCCGTCTTCTTGAGCCACATACCCGTCGAGCGAGAGTTGCACTTCCAGTTTAAGTTTTCTCATAGTTTTAGTTTGTAGATAGCAAAACTACTGTGCGAGAAAAGGATATGCGATGTGTGAAAATGACAACGATAGGGTGTGTTTGCGGCATGATAAAGTCACTTAAAACAAAAAACCGCATTGTTTTGGATGAGTTTTTATTCTGCCAAAGAAACGTTGCTGGTTTAGTACCTTTGCATCGGTTCAAGGGTATTACCTTGATACAAATAATTACCACTACCAAAAAATAAATCAAAACCATGTCAGACGAAATGAAACCCTGCCCACAGTGCAAATCTCCCTACGGATATTTAAACGGAAACGACCTTTATGAATGTCCGGAGTGCGGCCACGAATGGAACGCGACAGGAGTTGCAGAAGAAGCAGCCCAAGAAGCAGGCTTGGTGGTAAAAGACTCTAACGGTACTATTTTAGCCGATGGTGATGCAGTGATTGTAATTAAAAATTTACCTGTGAAAGGTGCTCCCAACCCAATAAAAGCGGGTACAAAAGTAAAAAACATACGATTGGTTGAAGGCGACCATAACATTGATTGCAAAATTGATGGTTTTGGCTCTATGAGCTTAAAATCTGAATTTGTAAGAAAAGCGTAGATTTAATATTTACCATAAAACTAAAAAACCTCACTGTTTAGGATGAGGTTTTTATTTTTTGTGAAGCTTATCCAAGCAAAAACAACCCAAATGTTGAAGGCATAGCCTATTAAATAAAAGCGCCAATTGCTTCATCATATGAAAAAAGTAATAATATTTATAGGCTTAGTTTGGCTTGGAATCATTGGATGCAATTACCGTCAGGCAAAAACTGACATCAAATCAGATGGGGCTGAAGTAGTTTTCAATTGTGATTCCGCATGGCAAAAACTAATTTTTACAAGTAATTATAGCCCCTTAGGTGAGGAGTTTGATAATGATAGTTTAGATTTTAGTATTAATGGTGATGATGTAAGTGATAGCATTATTTTAATAAAAATAGTATCCGTTCATGAAAATTTCGAATTTCCGATGGGATGGTTGATGTTGGACTTAAATCAAAAGAAATTATCTGACATAACACAAGAAGACAGTACTGTAAACTTGAGAGTCGACAAGACCTTGTTGAAGGCGGTACTTAAGAATTGTTCTAAGACAAATTAATTCGTTGTGTCTTCACGACCAGTTTTTATGTTATACAAAGCCTAATAACCAAATATAAATACTCCATCGACATTCGTAAATGTACTTTCAGTAAAGAAAGTGTTCATTCTGCGAACCACTGCCGAAAACACATTGCTACGTCTTTCTGTAGTTTGCCTTATGTTGGGTACAATTAAAAAAAGATAATTAGCATTCGGGCAGATATGGCACTTCCACAAGTCTAAGATATCCATATTGTTTGCTAATGTTTTTCCCCTCTCAACCTCCATTATTATCCCAGCGGTATGGTTTATTTTTAAATAATAGTCTGGCCTAAGTTGGCTAACGGGGAACTCTCTAAATATTCCTTTCTTCTCACTAACAAACCCCAAATCTAATGCCTTAGGTAGGAATATCTCCTGTATCTCCCCACTTTTTGCGCCTAACGTATGTTTCCTGGCAACTTTTGCAACTATTTCTTCTTCATTCATATGTCGGATTAATGCATTTGCAATGTCTTTAGCAATTTTGAAATCATTACGGTTTTCAATTCCAGGGTTAGAAAAAATTTTGAGTTCATTTGTCATAGATTATATAATTAAAGAATGTCGCACTGATTTTACAGTCAACATGGTTTCTTTTCCATTAAAGATACACAGAAAATATAAAAAACAGATAGTCTAACAATAAAACAAAAAAACCTCACCGTTTAGGATGAGGTTTTTTAGGTAAGAATATGCAACACTGCTTATATTCTTACTATTTATAGTTCATAGTTTTTTATACTTCAATACGAGGCCATTTCCAAGCATAACGGATAATCAGGCAAAGAAGAACCACTTCTACAACAGCCCCAACCACCATGTGTAGCCAAGCCTCTCCGGCCAAATTAAACAGTATAAGGGGGATATTTACCGCCGCAATTATGATATTTATCCAACGATTTACGGTAGGTGGCAGCGCAACAGAGAGAAAAATCATCAGTGCGGGGATTGCCACTATAGCGAGCGCTATCAAAAGAAATCCTTGGGTAATATCAAATACAAATACTTTACCTGCTAACAGGTCTTTTAGTGAACCCGGCATATATAGGTGGAAATAATCAAGATAGATAATTAAAAACATTAAACTCGTCCACAGTGCAGCAAGTTTCAGTTTCACGCTCACTTTAATGTCTTCCAGCGCATTTTGTGTATTCATAATTTTAACTAAAAATTAAATCCGAAATGTAAACCGGGTTCAGGTGTCCACTTTGGCCATTTATCATCTTTTTCTTTAAATCCGGTAGGCATTTCAGTAAAGAAAGGACGACCTGCAATACCAAGGGACGGTTCTATAAAACACCTGTCATTAAAGAGTTTAAAGTGATAACCAATCCGATAAGTGTTAAATATAATGAAACCCTTACCCACCTTATCACCGTTATCATTTCTAAACGTTTGCCACATAGGCGTTGCGTGCACTGCCGCGTACAAACCTTTCCAAAAATACCGTTGATAAGCCAAACCAATTCCATATTCCCTAATATAACCGGGATATTTCTCTTCAGGTGCTCCGTATTTATCATTATAAAAAGGGTTAATACCCAGCGGCCATGCATGTTTCCAAGTAATTAATTCAAGAGAAATAACGTCTTTTCCAGTAATTCGATAACCTAAATTAAGTTGTGCAAAACCCGGAGGGTTTACTTGATCCAAATTACCCACTAAAAACAAGGTGCTACCAATGTACCACCGTTTATAAGCACTGTCTGTTTCAGAATATTGTGCTTTGAGATGGAACGTGCTTATTAGTAAGATAAACCCAATAAATAAAATTTTCTTTTGCATTTCTTTTGATGTTAAACGATGCTGCAAAATTAGATTGAAGAGATATAATGACTCGTTCACTTAAGTTAAGAAATGAAGCCACTCGGGGCTTTTTTTTAAAAATCTTAGCCTACTCAGCGATGGGGTCTTTATACTTAAAATAACTTGTTAATGAGTGTTGCAGGAATATTTAAATTACCGGTATAATTATTAAAACTTAAATCCAAAATCAAGCCCCGGTTGAATAAAGTAGTTAGGCCACCTTTTTTCTACAGCTTTAAAAGATGCCGGAACGCCTGTTCTTATAGGCCAATAACTTACCCCAATAGCCGGTTCAAAAAAGAAGCGATTTTTAAAAAACGTAAACTGGTACCCTAAATAGAAGTCTGTATATAGCGTAAATCCATTTCCAATCTTCTTTTTGTTCTCATCCATGTATTTTTCAAAAGCGTTCAAAACATAAACCGATGTATAGAGTCCTTTCCACAAAAACCGTTGGTACCCTATTTGAGGCGCAAGTATGCGTGCACTTCCCGGATAGTTTAACCCCGGGGCATCAAAATCAGGCCCGAAAGGGATACCTAATGGCCAAGCGTACTGAGACCTTTTAAATCTAATTTGAATAACATCTTTAGGGGTAATCCTATATCCGGCATTTATTTGAAAATACCCGGGATTATTAGTATTATCAAAATTCCCTAATAATAATAGAGTGCTGCCAACAAACCAGCGTTTGTAAGTACTGTCTTGTTGGGTATGTTGAGCTTTAATTTGTAGCGAGCTTGTGATTAGTAAGGTTAAAGCGAACAATAAAATTTTCTTTTGCATTTATTTGTGTTAAATAATGCTGCAAAATTAGATTGGCTAAATGCAATAGCCCGTTCACTTAAGTTAAGAAATACGCTCAGCTCTTTTTTTCAAGAATTCGTGCTCTTAACCTGCTTAATGATTGTGGTTTAATGCCTAAATAGCTGGCCAATTGGTGCTGCGGAACACGCTGAATAAGGTCGGGCCTTTTTTGTAGTAAGTTTTGGTATCGTTGTTCGGGCGAAGAGGTTTTAAACTCGTCAAAATCTATTCGTTGCTTCGCTAAAAGCTCTTCGGATAGTTTTCTGCATATAATTTCAAACCTTGGAAACTTACTGTTTATTTCTTCTTCCATATCCGTATTTGAAACAGTAAGAATAGTATCCTCTAAACAACTTACATAATATTGAGACGGGGTTTTGCTTATCACACAATGCGGGGTCAAAGCTTCCATTTCGGTGTAAAAAGCGGTTGTTTTTTCTTCTTCGTCTATTACGTAATACGTCCTGATACAGCCTTTTAAAACAAAGTAACTCTGGTTGGATAGTTCCCCTTCTTCAAGTAAAATAGTCCCTTTCTTTACCGTGCGGAATATATCTGACGAGAGTATTGCGTTTTTCTCATCATCTGTCAGCGAAATGTATTTTGATATAAAGCCAAATAATATGTCTTGCATAGTTTTTAATGTTGTTACTTTTTCTGATACACTTGCACCGGCGATTTGCCGGCAGGCACATCAGGCTATATAAAAACCATCTGTTTACCCGCACCCAACCAAAGGGTAAGATACAAACGTTTTTTAGCTGTAGCAAACGTAATTAGATGTGCCGATGTTGTCACTTGTTTTTGGATGAAGGGCATAAGATATAGGCTTAAAACACCCCAGAAACAAAAAACCTCACCGATTAGGATGAGGTTTTTATTTTGTGAGAGTACCTGAGTTAGCCGATTACCTAGCCGAATGTGATTCGGGACGTTTTATTACGTATAAGGTAAATGGGCTTATTGCATGGTACTATAGTTAATAGATGGTTTCAGAAAAATTAACTGCAATGGGTTTTGCAATTTGGGATACCGGTGGAATGTGAGCGAGATAATCTTTTACCGGATACTGCCAGTAAGTTGTGGCAATGCCGGAATCGGCATCCGATAGTTTAAGTAATGCCCAACCATGGTTGTAGAACCGTGAGCTAACATTTAATCCAAGAACTGGGTCGAAATAGGTCACCATCGTTGAATCAAGTTCTACCATAGGTGTGGCATAATGTTGGTTGGTATTTGCAATACCGTATGAACCCTTGGGACCTACCCATTCTTCATATCCGCTGTTACCAACAAGCCTTGCAATTTTTAAAGGCTCTTCATTATCACTTCCATACAACTCATTGTTCTGGAAGATTGCAAGAATATGTTCGTGTCCCCAAAACCAGGCATTTATCTCGCCAAAATAGTCAGAGAAAGTGTTGTATAAATTTGCATTTAGGAATTGGAAGGTTTTTGCATCAGTACCTGATTGGAAAACAACTTGATTTCCATCATTAATAGTTGAAGTAACAGAATACAACTGGTGATGCGATAATAAAACAGTTTTACCGCCACCAGAGAGGCCAAAATTTTCCAGTTTATCTTGGCACCAGTCCCATTCACTAAACCAAAGCCAAGGGCCATAGGTATCGGTAAGGCCTCCTACGGTATACCAATGCACCGAATTTAAACCTGTGTCCATTGATAGGAATTGCCAGTTGGATGACTCTGTGCGAAGACAGAAGTAACTGGCCTGTTGGCTATATTGAGGAAACCCGTTTTGGGCATTCATAGCTAAGGCATATTTAAAAAAGGGTGTTCCTCCTGAGTAGTATTCATGATTCCCCGGGATGGAGAAAACCGGTACTTTTTTTCCGGCCAGCCGGAATGCCGTAGTAAACATTTCTACGTAGGCTTGGGTCTCTTCGTCTGTTCCGGCATAGTAAATATCACCCAAATGAATGATGAAATCAGGATTTTGATTGATCATAATTGAGGTAAGCATCTCTATTCCGTCGGCCAAACCTGTACCGAAATCTCCAAGTATGGCAATGGTAGAATCATCCGGAATTGTAAACACACTGAAGGTTTTCATGAAGTCGTCCTTCTTCATACCGTCGGGAATATTTTTGCTCCAATCGTAATAGGGGCTTGGATCCGGACGGTGTGAAGTAGCCCACACTTTCCCGGCTATACCCCATTGTATTATATTGGCATTTGTATCCGGGAAATCAGCGGGAGGGATACCCGGAGAAGGGGTGGTGTAATTAATGGATGAATCCGGGTCTTTTGCAGCTTCTTCCAGTGTTTGTTGTAAATAGTATTGCGATAGGTAAGCGTGTACCAGAGGGTGAAAATTGTTGTCGGCGTCCTTTTGATCTACGTAGGAATGCACATCATCAAGTGTTAACAACGGCAGGTTGTTTTTTAACCTGGTTATATGGTGGTTTGTTCCCGCCATCATCGGGTGCGCCAGCACTTTACTGTTTATTTCATGGCTTTTAAGTTCAGGGTTTTCGCTCCTAAACTTGTCACCCAAAACCTTTGAAACAGCCGATTGCCACCGGGATAAAAATGGGTTTGAAGTACGTGTATAATAAGGGGTTTTAATAGTTTCCATGTGATTGTCTTTTTAGGTTGGTTAAAGCTATTGGTATAAGAAGTTTTTAATTAAAGGATGTAGAGAGCTTTCATCTTGGTGAAGTTCTACAACTGGCTAACAACAAACTTCACGTAAACCGGGTGATCGCCTACAGGCAACGGGTTAGGTATCATTACTAAGCTTAGATCGGTCGATGGTTGGTTGAAGGAGCCATCAGCATAATTGTGACCGTAGCGAGCGCAGCAATAGCTAATTGTAAATGTTTCGGTAACTCCATCCGGCCCTTGTGTTTGATATGAGCATTGACCTTCTGGTCCGTGGTGAAATCCATCTGTCATCTCAAAGTGGACAATTGTGCTTCGGTTAATTTGGGCAGGTGGGTTAGTAACATAGCTACCGCCTTTAGCTATCGGTGTGCCCGATAGATATAAGGTGTTGGCGGTGTCGTTTTCTATGTAAACATGGCAGTTGTAAGAACTCATAATTTTTAAGTATTAAATGAAATAATATTTCAAATCAAGATAGAATTGTTGACAAATAACCAGTTACTTATATCTGTTTTAATTTCCAGTTATTTATATTCGTTTTGTTTACAATTAATCTGTTGGCTTTAATCCCTTTTTTTGCAGCTTGCCCACTAATACTGAAAGTTTAGGAATGTTTTAGCATCCAATCATTAGCTTTTGAAGTGAAAGTTGAAACCTCGTAGTATCTGTTCTTGGATGATGGTATAAGATGCAGATATGAAACATGATAGAAACAAAAAAACCTCACCGATTAGGATGAGGTTTTTGTTTTAATTGTAAATAAATCACTTCAAAGCCAAGAGAATGGCTTGTTCAACTGGTGTATGAAAGTCATCAGGGTTTGCAACCGATAATTCAGTCTTTAACAATAATGGAGGTTGAGCCATAAACTTAGGGTTTGTTCCTTGGTGGGCTTGGGCAGCATGCACCAAAAACGGGTGGCATAAATAAACGGTTCCCGCTTTACCTGTGGCGTACACCTCTTTTCGTAAGGGTAACTCGTTTAAGCTACCCGCAAGCTCAATAAACGAAAGACCTGAATCTCCTTCCTGAGATAGTAAGAGAGCTACATCAATGTGTGAACCTTCATAAATAATTGTTGGAGCATCATTTTCATTCACATCAGAGTATAACGCAAGCATCAATAAAGCCCTGCCTTTTGATTTAATGTTTATGCGCCATTCAAAAAAGTTAGCAGGGTCATTTCCCGGAAAACCAGCGTCTACGTGTTTGCCCGTATCGTTGGGTTGTTGGGCAGCAGGAAATCTCACCGGAAATGTACCCACACTTCGGCACGCAATCCAATTTCCTTCACCAATTAATTGATTATAGGCAGCATGCAGTTTCTCTGTGTTCAACGACTCAACAAAGAGAGGCTGTGTGTACATCCCCAAACGGATTACAGGTGTTGTCCAAGTTGAGGGATTGAACCTATCACATGGAAGGTCGTTCCATAAAATATCCAAAACCTCCTCTGCAATTTCTTTAGAAAATGCGTTATCAATGCGGACAAATCCGGTAGTGATGAATTGTTCTATTTCTGTTGTACTTAATATTTCTGACATAATGTGTTGTTGCGAACCAATAGCTGTAGACATTAATGTCCGCTACGGATCGGTTGAATTAAAGTGGTAATAAAAAATAATTAAAATGCACGCTATGTAAAGAGTATAGCGTGGGCTAAGATGTAAGCGTGAAAAAGAATATTATAACATTACAGCCATTCTCATGTGTACAAAGATAAAAAACACATACATATCTTAAAACAAAAAAAGCCTCACCGATTAGGATGAGGTTTTTATTTTTTGTGGGGACAACAGGATTCGAACCTGTGACTCTCCCGACTTATAAGTCGGGATGCTCTGAACCCACTGAGCTATTAATAAGTTCTTCGATTTTCTTTCGGCTTTTCCAGCGTTTAATCGCTAACTCTCTCTGATAAGCCTCTGATTTCGATTGAAAAGTTTCTGTGTATTTTAGTTCCCAATCACCATGCCCGCCGGTAAATCCTTTGTGATTAGAGTTGTGTTTCCGCAGCCTTTCGCTCAATGAATCACCGGTATGACCAACGTAGTATTTGTTTTTGGATAAGGAATATAATATGTAGGTATGAAACATGACAGAAACAAAAAAACCTCACCGATTAGGATGAGGTTTTTATTTTTTGTGGGGACAACAGGATTCGAACCTGTGACCCTCTGCTTGTAAGGCAGATGCTCTGAACCAACTGAGCTATGTCCCCTTTATTTGCGTCCCTTTCAGCAACCCTTCGTTGTTTTTAGGGAGTGCAAATATGGGGGTATCAAATATATTTTGCAAATTTTTTTAAAAAAATTTTTATTTCCCCTGATTCATAAGGGTTTCTATTTCTTCTACCTCTATCGGCATCCCGATTTCGTCCATCAAATCCAGCGGACCGTTGGCCGTAATCAATATATCATTCTCTATACGGATACCTATTCCTTCTTCAGGAATGTAAATACCGGGCTCGCAGCTTAGCAGCATACCTGCTTGCAAGGGCTCGTAATAACGACCCACATCGTGCACCTCAACACCCATAAAGTGCGATGTGCCGTGGGGGAAGTATTTCTTAACCGCAGGCCACTTAGGGTCTTGGTTTTTGATATCGTCCATGGTAAGTAAGCCCAAATCCACCAACTCTTTCTCCATAATGCTTTCTACCTGTTTTTGGTAAGCAGGCCAGCTGGCACCTGGCACCAACAGTTTGCGGGCTTCTTTCATCACACGCAATACGGCATTGTACACTTGTTTTTGGCGGGTAGTAAAACGCCCGTTAACAGGGAAGGTACGCGTCATGTCGCTCACATAATTGGCATAATCAACACCGCAATCAACCAACAGTAAATCCCCGTCTTTGCACTCTTTGTTGTTTTCTACGTAATGCAGCACACAAGCGCTTGCCCCCGAAGCCACAATCGGGTGAAACGAATGTCCTATGGCACGGTTACGGATGTATTCGTGTATCAGTTCGGCTTCCACCTCATACTCCCACACACCGGGTTTCACAAAGCCTAGCAAACGCTCAAAGCCTTTTTTTGAAACTCCGATAGCATAACGCATCAAATTCACCTCAATTTCAGATTTAATGGAGCGTAAACGGTGCAAAATGGGGGCGGTGCGTTCGTAATTATGCAACGGGAATTTTGCCTTCATTTCGTGGGCAAAATCCAAATCTTTGTAGGGAGATTTAAAGCTAAAGCGGTTGTTCTCGTTCAGCGGCAGGTAGATGTTATCGGCAAGGTTTACAATCTGGCGGATTTTTGCCTCAAACTCACTGTTCCAAAAAATTGATTTGATTCCTGAAGCCGATGTAGCTTCTTCTTTGGTGTATTTATGACCTTCCCAAACAGCTATGTGCTCGTTGGTTTGTTTTAAAAACAATGCCTCCCTAAAATCAGCAATCGGGCAATCGGGATAAATAATTAAAATACTATCCTCTTGGTCGATACCGCTCAGCCAGATTAAATCGCTGTTTTGCTTAAAATCATGACTGGCATCGCCGTTCCACACGTATTCGTAGTTGCTGTTAAAAATAGCAATACTATTGGGTTTCATTTGCTTGATGAAACGGGCACGGTTTTCTATAAACAGTTTATTATCTATTTGCGGGTATTTCATTGCAGTAAAATGTATGAAAGGCAAATATAGCGATAGGGGGGTGTTTTCAAACAAAAAGCCCCGCGCATAAATAATGCGCAGGGCAAGGGGAGAGTTTAAACCTATTAGTGAATCAGTATTATTGTTCGTCGGGCATACGCAATACGGTAAACTTACCGTTGGTAACAGTTACAGGGGTATTACCGGGATAAATTGTCATTGTGCCGTTAAATGTGCCGCTTACTTCACCGCCCGGGGCTTCGTATTTTGTAATGGTGCAGTTAGTAGAAATTCCTTGGAAATATTTACCACCTACTTGTATGAAAATACTATCGTTACTCGGGTTTTGCGGGCCTAGTTTTGGATCCACAAACATAAACTGTGCGGTATTTTGTGAGCCTTCAATAAGAATGTTCATGTAGTCAGATGTGGTATAATAAGTGCCGTTTCCGGTCGTAATGTTGCTAAAAGTTACTGATTGAACTCCTGTACCGTCATCGTAATCAAAGCTGAATTTTGGGGTAACAGTTTTTGGCGGGCAGGCTACAAGGTTTCCCAAATCCACCGATTTTCCGGTGGCAGGAAGTGTAATGGTAATTTTAGTTAATTGGCCAGCGGTAGCATTGTAAAAGTACACATCAGCCGTTTCGCCGTTGCTGTAAACTGTAGCTTTTAGTTTGCCGTTAACTATAGGGCTTCTGAAGGTTTTAGAAGCAGTTTTTATAATCACATACCCATTAAACGGGTTGTTATCGCAATCGGTAACAGAACCTTTCACTTTCTGGCGGCAAGGAACGGTAATAACTCCCATATCGTGTACTTGCTCATTAGTAAGTACCGGCACGGGGATATTTAAATCAACAATGTTACCCGTTAAAAAATCATCTGCATCCAGTTCAAATTTAACTCCTGAGGGCACCCAACGTTCCCAATTGCCATCTTTGTCAACCCAAGCGTTGGTTTGTCCGGTTCTCACCATCATGTCGTTTACCACGTCCCCTTCACAATCTTTTAGTTTGCCTTTCAATTTTGCTCGGGTTCCGGGTATGTCACAGTTCCAATACGTAAAGTGGGTTACTGTGCCCACATAGCTGCCGTTTTGCAATTTGGCACTACCTTCTTCTATCCATACTCCTTTGTTTTCGTCAAAATACCAAAGAGGGATTGTGGCAGGAGCATTTTGCATCCCCGCAGGCACAGGCATAGTTACGGTTGCTTTTTTACCGTCGGCAAGTTGCAGCGGTTTTCCTGTGTTGTCGCGTAATTCAACACCCACCATACCGTATGAGTATAACATCACGTCTTGGCCTTGCAGGTTATAAGCACGCAAATCACCACCGGGGGTTACTTGGCTAAAATTGGCATCGTTGGGGTTAAGGTAAGTAGTAGCTACCTCAACATTACTTGTGTAGGGCTTACCGTCAAGGGTTTTAATAGCGTTCGCAGGAAAATCAACCGATGCACCGTTGGCAATGGTTATTGTTTTTGCATCAGTAGCAGCAAAGGTTTGTCGGTTGGTTTGTGATACCATTACTAATTGGGTAGCAAAGCTGCCGCCCGATTTTCCTTGTACGGTAGTAGAACCGAAGAAATAGCCGTTTTTGGTGGCTTTTAGGTAACAAAAATCACCCGTAAACGGAACTGATTTAAATTCAAATGCACCATTAACATCGGTAGTAAAGGTTTGGCCACCGGTGCTCACTACTGCATTTTGTACGGGGTTGTTGGCTTCATCAACTACAAAGCCCATAACAGGAGCAGTAAAGGTTACGGCAGGAGGGTTGTATGGGTTGGGAGGAACTGTTGGGTTAGATGTTCCGTTAATATCGCTAGGAGCCGGAGATTCTTGCTTTTTACAATTGCTGATAAAAAACAGTAACAGCAACCCTACAAGCAGCACGGGGATTTTTTTTGTTGATTTCATAATAACTGGTTTTGATTAAATGATAGGCGCCTTTGATACTATACACGTGCTGTTTTGATAAAGAGTTGGGTGGGTTATTAAAATATCGACGAATGCAGTTTTGTATAAATAAAAAACCCGTTGCATTGCAACGGGTTTTAAAGAACGCATAAGTTTTATTTATACTATTTATCCGCTCCACGTTTTATTTTAAATTCCCCTGTTATTTCTCCCAAAGGGTGTATATGGTAATCGTCATTAAACCAATCGTTTATGCGTACCTTACCTGAAAAGGTACCCTTTATATCATTCCCCACTGTTCCGTAGGATGTTATTTTTACTATTGTAGAATCAGATTGAATTTGAAAGGTCTCAGGAAAATCCAGATATCCCAAAGATCCCCCGGGAATCCCCGACTGATTGTGAGTGGTAAAATAATCCCCAACTGTTCCACCACTAAACCCAATCCAAAAAGCAAATGTTCTTTCTGCCTCCGTTGCACCATCCGTAAAACTAATTCCTGTAGATTTTCCAGTGGTATTATACGAGGCTACAGGAAATTTGGGTGAAGTTTTAATAATAGTAACAGGTTGCTGACCCGGTAAGGTATAAGTAAATTTCACGTAATCAGAGTTTGCTACATTATTACAAACTTTTATAGTGCCCAGATCTTTCTCAGCAACAGAAGCATTAGACGGTAAGGTTACCTTACTTATATTAAATTCAGAACCGTCGTTTGAATAGATTTCAATGTCGGCCTCACCGCCTGACGGAGTGATATGGTAGTTGAAAACAGAATTTTTTACAAATGTTCTGCCTTTATAATTACCTTTTTTAATAATGGCAAAACCTGTGAAAGGCTTATCGTTACAATCAAGCACATTGGCTTTTAATTTAATTTTAGATTGGGCAGGAAGTGTAATTGTACCAATATCCAATGTTTGACCCAATGCAGGGGTATGAACTGATTTATTAATTCCCATCGGATTACCAGTTTCCCAATCTATTACATCCACTATTATATCCTCATCACTTGATGTGTAAATACGGAAAGTGCCGTCGTTATTTGAAAAAACCTTTTTTTGCCCGATTTGTATGTTTATCCATCCTACAGGATTTCCGTCACTGTCAACAACCTTGCCTTTAACAATTGCCGGAGGGCATGGCTTGTCAACATTCCAATAGGTAAAATGCGAAACCGTACCCACATAATTTGTACCCTGCAAAGCAGCTTTCCCTTCTTCAATCCATACCCCTTTGTCTTCATCAAAATACCACAAAGGAATAGAGGCGGGGGCTGTCATAGAAACAGGAACAGGTATGGTAAGGGTTGATTTTTGACCCGAAGCTAATTGTAGCAGGTTACCTGCGTCATCGCGCATCTCTACATTCATCATGCCGTATGAATATAGTTGCACGTTTTGACCTTCGGCATTAAAAGCCCTTAAATCACCACCGGGTATCAGGCTACTGAAATTTTTTGCCTCGGGATTAAGATGCATTACCGCAACATTAACATTGCCCGTGTATGCTTTGCCCGAAGATGTAACAAACCCGTTAGCAGGCAGCTTAACAGTTGCACCACCTTGCAGAGTGATGGTTTTTCCCTGAGCGGCAGCGAACGAAACGATATTATTTTGGGATACCATTATCAATTCAGTGGCATGGCTATTTCCCGCCTGCCCATGAATGGTAGTTGAACCTATAAAGAAACCTTTCTTCACCGCTTTGATATAACAAAAGTCTCCCGTAAATGGGGCTGCTTCAATCCTAAAATATCCGTTTTGGTTAGTTGTAGTTGTTTTACTGCCTGTTTTCACTTCGGCAGCACTAACGGCATTCCCGTTTTCATCAATTACAAAACCTTCTACCGGAGCTGAAAATGTAACAGCAGGGGGTGTGTAGTTGTGTTTAGGTGTGTTTGTTGTTGGATTGCTGAGGCCCGACTCCTCAGTTTTTTTACACGAATTAAATAGAACAGCCGTTGCTAAAAAGCATACAACAGCAATTGAAAAAAATCTTTTTTTCATTGATTAGATAGTGATTAAATGTATAATAATTAATAGTAAACTAAACTAACTACATATAGGCTATTCACGAATATAAAGAGATTACAAATTCTAATGGTTTCCTGTTGTTTTTTTATACGAAAATTCGATGAACGATAGGTTCGTTTAGTAATACTGATTTTTTCCAAGGGTATTTTTGTATGTTATACCCATTTAGTGCAGTTTGGAAAACTTCAATTACCCGTAAATTTCATTAACACAGCATAATTATTTTAATGTATTGTTTTGCAAAATGATTCTAAGCGCACTTAAATATTTGCATGTACATTTTCGTAGAAATAAAAAACCCGACACAGGGTCGGGTTTCCTTTTGATTAAAGGGTGTGTTTAATTAAAGGCCTTTTGTTCTAAAAGAGCCGTTAGTTATCACTACGTCTTCAGAGCCAAGTTTTGCTGTGCCTGAAAATGTACCTGACACCAAATTCCATGCACCTCCAAAACGTTCTCGGAATTCCGTAAACGTAATGGTCATATTATTTGATAATAATATAATGGATGTGTTGTTCTCATCAACTCCGCTATAATAAAAACTGGAAGAAGGGTCTTGACTTGTTATTGTGTATGTTCCAGGCTTATTTTCTGAATGAACACGTATTGACATGCCCTGTGGTGTATCTATTCCGTTTGTCATCTCAATCCAAGATAATTTATCAGGAATTTTATATTCATAAAATGACAATGCAGGAGTAAATATACGTACCCTAACTGGTTCGCCACCGATTTTTTGGTAAGTAAAAGAGAAATATTCTATCAAGTTATTGCCAGCACAAACAAAAACTTCACCTAAGTCTTTTTTCGAAGGAGTAGTGGGGACGGTGAACTTTTTTGATTGTTGATTTACAAGGTCGCTAGAGAAAAAAATTAACTCCGCATCACCAACTCCTAGTGTGGAGATGTTAAACGTACATTTTGAATTTGATATAGGGAGGTTTTTGTTAAGATTGCCAAACCTTAAAAGGGCATATCCTGTAAACACCGAACCATCACAGTTTTTTACCGTTGTTGTTATTTGAGTGCCTGCGCTGAAAACGATTTTACCTAAGTCTAAAGTTTCATTCTCTTGTGGAGCTTTAGCTTTAATGTTTACACCAAAAAATGTTTCATTTATTTTATCCAAATAATCAATAGTTACGTCAGAACCTGCTATCACAAGTACTTTAAATTCACCTTTGCTATCAGTAGTAACATAAGTTTGGTTAACTTTTAAAACGATATGCTGAACAGGGTTTCCGGCGTCATCTACTACTTTTCCTTTTATCATCGAGGGTGGAAATGGTTGATCCCAATTCCAAGCAGTAAAATGTGCCACAGTTCCTACATAATTATTGCCCTGCATAGTGGCACTGCCCTCCTCAATCCAAATCCCTTTTACATCGTCAAAATACCATAGCGGTATAGTAGTTGGAGCATTTGATAGTAAGGTTTGTGGTACAGGCATGGTAAGTGTAGCCTTCTTACCTTTTGCCAATTGTAGCAAATTGCCTGCATCGTCCCGCATTTCTACATTCAGCATACCGTACGAAAACAGTTGCACGTTTTGGTTGTTGGCATCAAAAGCACGCAAATCACCGCCGGGTATCAAGCTGCTAAAATTCTTCGCTTCAGGGTTAAGATGCACCGCAGCTATGTTTACATTGCCTGTATAAGCAGCCCCTGTTGAAGTAACAAACCCGTTGGCCGGAAAAACAACACTACTGCCTCCTTGTAATGCTACGGTGTTACCCTGTACAGCAGGAAAAGAAGCAATGTATTGTTGGGGTTGTATTACCAAATCAGCGGCAAAATCACTTCCCGCTTTACCATGTATAGTAGTTGAACCAGTAAAGAACCCTTTTTTTGAAGCCCTTAAGTAGCAAAAATCACCGGTAAATGGAGCGTTATCAATTTTAAAATATCCGTTAATATCAGTAGTAGCAGTCTTATTGCCCGTTTTCACTTCAACCCCGCTAACAGGGTTGTTAGCATCGTCAGTAACAAAGCCCTGCACAGGCGCTAAAAACGTTACCGCAGGCGGGTTATAATTGTTTGAGGGGACATTTGTATTTGTGTCGGGTGATGGAGTGTTTTCGATGGGGTCGGTCTTTTTACAGCTTATAACACATAAGATAGTAATAAGAGCAGCAGCATGAATTAGTTTATTTAAGCCTCTCATATAACAATTGGTTTAGATGATATTGTAATAGAAGATAAATGAGATAGAAACGTTTATCGGGCGAGTCAATTATCGACAAAAGTGTGGGTGAAAAATTTTCATGTTATTGATAATCTGTCTTTTAATTTGTTTGACAGGTTGAACTGTCAGCAAAAAAAATATACAATAGAGAGCTAATTTGTCATTCTGTCAGTATTTTTGCAAAGCTGTCACAAAAAACGGATTGGCATAAAAGTGGCAAGTGAGGCAGTACAACTTAAACTTTAAAAATAAAAGTAATTATATCTATGACACTAAAACCAGTAGCAGGAACTCAAAATAGAGTTGTTGTTGAGCCTGCACCCGCAGAGACTAAAACCGCATCAGGCATCATCATCCCCGATTCAGCCAAAGAAAAGCCCCAAAGAGGCACCGTGGTATCAGTTAGTGAAGTGGATGAGAAAGGAAACAAACCCGCCGTTAAAGCCGGTGATGTTGTATTGTACGGTAAATACGCCGGTACTGAAATAAGTGTAGAAGGTAAAGATTACCTTATTATGCGTGAAAGCGACATTTTCGCTATTCTTTAATCAATCATCAATCAACCCGTAAGAATATAAAACTATAAAAATATGGCAAAGAAAATTCAATATAGTGTAGATGCACGCGATGGTTTGAAGCGTGGCGTTGATGCATTGGCAAATGCAGTAAAAGTGACCCTTGGTCCTAAAGGCCGCAACGTTGTTATCGACAAAAAATTCGGCTCGCCCGCAGTAACCAAAGACGGTGTTACTGTTGCTAAAGAAATTGAATTGCAAGACCCTATTGAAAACATGGGTGCCCAAATGGTAAAAGAAGTAGCCAGCAAAACTGCTGATATTGCAGGTGATGGTACTACTACTGCTACCGTATTGGCACAAGCCATTGTAACAGCCGGTTTGAAAAACGTGGCTGCAGGTGCAAACCCAATGGATTTGAAACGCGGTATTGATAAAGCTGTTGAAGCTATCATCAATAACCTTAAGAGCCAATCACAAGAAGTGGGTGCTGATAACAGCAAAATTGAGCAAGTAGCTACTATTTCTGCCAACAACGACGAAGTAATCGGTAAACTTATTGCTGATGCAATGGCTAAAGTTGGCAAAGAAGGTGTGATTACAGTTGAAGAAGCTAAAGGTACTGAAACTGAAGTGAAAACTGTAGAAGGTATGCAGTTTGACCGCGGTTACCTATCGGCATACTTTGTTACCAACACTGAGAAAATGATTGCCGAATTGGAATCACCTTTCATCCTTATTTACGATAAGAAAATAAGCAGCATGAAAGAAATACTGCCCATTTTGGAGCAAGTGGTGCAAACCGGCAAGCCTTTGGTAATTATTGCTGAAGATTTGGACGGCGAAGCGTTGGCTACTTTGGTGGTGAACAAATTGCGCGGTTCATTGAAAATTGCTGCTGTAAAAGCTCCGGGCTTTGGCGACCGCCGCAAGGCTATGCTAGAAGACATTGCTATCCTTACAGGTGGTTATGTTATCAGCGAAGAGCAAGGCTGGAAACTTGAAAACGCTACCTTGGAACAATTAGGTAGGGCTGAGAAAATCAGCATTGATAAAGATAATACTACCATTATCAACGGTGCCGGCGAAAAAGAAAATATCTCTGCCCGTATCAACCAAATTAAATCTCAAATCGAATCTACCACCAGCGATTACGATAAAGAAAAATTGCAAGAGCGTTTGGCTAAATTGGCCGGCGGTGTTGCTGTTCTTTACATCGGTGCTGCTACTGAGGTAGAAATGAAAGAGAAAAAAGACCGTGTGGATGATGCTTTGCACGCTACTCGCGCTGCGGTAGAAGAAGGTATCGTTGCAGGTGGTGGTGTGGCTTATATCCGCGCTATTGAGTCATTGGCAAACCTAACAGGAGCCAATGATGACGAAAATACGGGTATCCATATCATCCGTCGTTCTATCGAAGAGCCTTTACGTCAGATTGTTGCTAACGCAGGTGGCGAAGGTTCAGTAGTAGTAAATAAAGTAAAAGAAGGCACTGCTGACTTTGGCTTTAACGCCCGCACTGAAAAGTATGAAAACTTGATTGCAGCAGGTGTTATCGACCCAACTAAAGTGAGCCGCGTTGCTTTGCAAAATGCAGCTTCTGTAGCCAGCATGATTTTGACTACTGAGTGCATACTTGCTGAAGAAAAAGAAGAAAAACCAGCTGCTCACGGTGGCGGTATGCCCGGCGGTATGGACGGTATGTATTAATCCCAATGCTGAACTTGTTTCAGCATATCACTATAAACAAAAAATCCCCGCCAATTTTGGCGGGGATTTTTTTTATTATTTTTTTAGATTAGTCTTCGATAATTTCATTGAGATTTTTTGAATATCCTAACTGTAATTGGAAGAAGCCATTATCCCGTTCTTTGTCATCAATAAAAGAATTGAACCTTAAGTATAAACGACTTTGTTTTTTGGGTTGTTTATAATACAATTCCACTTTAGGGTTAAATAATAATCTTGATTTATTATTATTCACATTTTGAATGTTTGGTATGTTTGAAGATAATAATCTACTACAAATGTCAATTCCAAAAAAATCATTTACTTTAAATTCAAAAAACAGCTCAGCGTACCAGTTATTTATTAATACATTACTAGTGTCTGATGGCCTATTCACAACCCGAGATAAGTATCCATTGTGTCCGATATTAACCCCGAGAGCATCATATCTCGAGGCACCCGTGAACCAATATTTAAAAAGATTAAGACTTAAACCGTAATTCAGCCAAGAGCGTTGCAGTAAATTTTGTCTGCCGATACGATTTAATAGCGTATCCGTAGCTGTTACTCCAAAGCTATTGTCAAACTTACTTACGCCAAAGTATGGTTTTAAATAATTCAGTGCAACAAACCTTGAGTCATTTATATTGTTTGTATTCGTAACAATTTTCAAACTCCCTTCAGTATTTGCAATTCCGTTCGGTTGATTGAAAAATGTACCTAGCACGTCAGAATATACTCGTATATCAAACAAGTAATTTAAAGATATTTTTTTACTAAGTTGTACTTGAGTATTTGAATTATCAAGGTGTATTATTTGGTCATCAGGAATGAAATTTTTTCCAACATTTGGATAATATCCAATGACATCACCTAATCTAATAAAGCAGCCTTTAAGCTTAGAGTTGGTAGTTTTCCCAATTATACCTATTCTATCATTTAAGCTCTGTGAGAAAAATAACAATGAGATTAATACTTTGTTTTTAAAATGTAATGTGTCTTTTCCTCCATCTGCTGCAGCCGTAATACTTATGTCTTGAATAAAACCATCCGAAATAGCAAGGTCAATATTAATTATAGTAATAGTATCGATAACGTTAATATAATCTTTTATCAATGGTACTTTTTTACTTGTTCGTTCAAGCCTAAATAGTCCAGTATTTGATTCATTCTCTTCATCAAGAATTTGCTGGATTATTTTTTTAATATTATCTTGGCTATAATAGTTTTTACTGTTTTCGTCTTGCAATGAATCAGCCTGATTTGTGCTATCACTATTTTTGCCTTGATTACTTATTTGACAGTATCCAGGGGCTTTTTGGAATAATATTAGGAGCATGCAAAATAAAATTCTTTTCATAATAGTAGTTTTTATTAATCAAAACTACCTTATCATAAAAAAAACGTATTAATAACAACTACTGATAATTTCTACGTAAAAACACGTAAAAAAGCCCCGCTACCTGCATTGGTAACGGGGCTGTATAAATTGGGGTAAATGGTTCTTATTTCTCTACCACTATTGTAATAGTATTGCTCCATTCAGGGCCATAAGATTGGTGCAAGCCATCCGCAAATTGCAAGGTCAATTTGTGCGTACCGGGGGTTAGTTCTAACGTATCCGAAGTTTGTCCTTGACCGTAGTGAATGTGGGTAGCGTTTTTAGCCACAGGACGTCCGGTTTCAATTTCAGCACCGTCAATAATAATGTGGTGATGGCCTTTGCCTTCGTTTTTCACACCCGCAGGCTCTACTTCCATACCATTGATGCCCATTTGAACAATCACCGGCGATTTTACCATATCACCTTCTTTAATGTTCACAAAAAACACTCCTTTTTTTTCACTGGTAGTAGCGGTGTTTTCAGCGGCAGGAGTTTGTGCGACAGGGCTATCGCCGTGGTGTCCTTCGTGGTTTTTTTCGTTTTTTTGTTTGCAAGCTGCCAATGCTACAATAGCTAACGACAGGGTTATTACTTTTAATTTCATATAATTTTTTTGATTAGAGGTCGAATAAGTGTATCCTGCAATATAGGATATTACCCTGCTTTTTGTGCAATAATACAAGCACACTCAGGGGTAAATTGCTTAGCATTCATGCTCATTTCGGGTTCATGTCCCAAGGGCATACTCACCAATGTTAAAGGGCTTTGCTTTATTACGTCTTCCCACTCGTGGTTTTCGCGAAGGGCAAATCCGTATTGGGTAAAAGGCATTAGTAGCATGGTTTGTTTGGTGCGTATTCCGGCAAAAAATTTACCGCCCGGTTTTAGTACCCTGTAAACTTCAGCAAGATGAGCTTGCGGGTTTTCCCAGAAATACACTACGTTACAGCAATACACAGCATCAAAACTATTATCGGCAAAGGGCATGGCATCACTGCTGCCAAAGTGCAAATCAAGTTGGTTTTGCTGTATCTGTGCTTGGCAGTTTTTAACCGCTTGTTTGTACATCTCTTCTGAAAAATCCAACCCGGTAATGTGCAGGTTGTTTGCTTGGGCAAATACTTTGGTAAACAGATTGCCGTTTCCGTAGCCAATTTCCAGTAAGCGGCTGTTATCAGCAATGTTCATTTGCTCAAGTACCCAATCGTACAAGGAGGCATTGCCTATATTCATTTTATTGCCCACTGCAACGCCAAGCTTTCCGCTGGGTTGTCTTAGCTGTCGGGCCACCGTTTTTTGTCCGGGCTTCAAACCCAGTTTTAGTATCAAAGTCAAAAAGAACTTCTTCATAGTTTTATAAATAGTAGTGCAAGTTAGTTATCAGTACGTCCATTGAAAATGAAAAAGGCGGTTTGTTATAAACCGCCTTCGTATTAATTAGGGTGCGATAATTATTAATCACCATCAAGCAAGTTGCCAAGACCGCCCAAAAGGCTGCCTTCTTCTTTGCGTCTGGCACCGCCGTATTGCAAAATGCGGCTGGCCAAACGGCTGATAGGCAATGATTGTATCCATACTTTGCCGGGGCCGCGCAGCACTGCAAAAAACAAGCCCTCGCCACCAAATATGGTATTTTTAACACCACCTACAAATTGGATGTCGTAGTCAACACCAGATGTAAAGGCTACAATACAACCGGTATCTATTTTAAGTGCTTCGCCGGGCATCAGTTCTTTTTCAATCACCATACCGCCTGCGTGCACAAAAGCCACACCATCGCCCTCAAGCTTTTGCATAATAAAGCCTTCGCCGCCAAACAAGCCGGTACCTAGTTTACGCTGAAACTCAATACCTACCGATACTCCTTTAGCTGCGCACAAAAACGCATCTTTTTGGCACACAATTTTACCGCCTAACTCATACAAGTCAAGAGGGATGATTTTACCCGCATACGGAGCTGCAAACGACACGTGGTTTTTTGTGTTTCCCAAGTTGGTGTAAGCAGTCATAAAAAGGCTTTCGCCCGTTATAAGGCGTTTACCTGCGCTAAACAATTTGCCCATAAAGCCTTGTTGTTGCTGAGTTCCGTCACCAAAAATGGTTTCCATTTTTATGCCGTCCTTCATCATCATAAAGCTGCCGGCTTCGGCTACAACCGTTTCTTGGGGGTCAAGTTCCACCTCAACAAACTGCATTTCTTCGCCGTAAATTTTGTAATCTATCTCGTGGTTGGTTTTCATATTTCTTATACTACTGATAGCAAAAATAACAACCTTGCGTAATTAGCAATGTTTTTTTCCGATGAAATTAAGGTGTAATCAGTTGGTTGATAATGCGACAATGCACTCTTCGCGGATTTTCCAAAGTTCATCCAGTGTGAATGATAGGGGAGTGTAGGTAATCCACTTTTGGAGCAACTCTTTGTGGTACGAAACTTTGAAATCAGTGATTTCGTTTGGGTCGATAGTAATCTCTACAATCAGGTCGTCAAAAAACTTATCGGGTGAAGCATCAGGAGTTGTAAAATCAAACACCTGCCCTTTGTAGCACAGGTAATTATGCGCTTCGGGAATAAACTCCAGTCCGTATTTACTAAGTACTTTACCCACAGCGGGAGAGTATTTAGCACCCATTCTAAAAATGCCCAGTTTTAATACAACGTCGGCGTGCTTGTTTTCAAATGCAAGTTGCGCCAACAAAGCGTGTTTGGTACTGCAAGTACCCCGCTGCTCTTTAAGCGGACTTAATATATCTGTTTTATTGCTATTACGTTTGTAGGGCAATTGCTGTACGTATTGCGCAGCTTTGGCAAACGAAGATAAACCCAGCTCGATAAATTTATCGGAAACCGGTCTACCGGAGGATATACTAAAATCAAGGCGCACTTTATTGCCGGAGCTGATGGATATGGACGGCAAATAAAACATTTATTTCGCCATTTTCCTCGTATAATTTTTCAAATGCAAGACCCAGTTTTTCCAACACTCTAATAGATGCAAGATTATCTTTTCGTGCACGTCCGATAATGCGTGGGAGGCTCAGTTGATTAAAGCCATATTCAATACAGGCTTTGCCTGCCTCAGTGGCATACCCTTGGTTCCAAAACCTGCGGTGCAGGCGATAACCAATGTCAGTTTCTTGCCAATCCTCAAAATAGCGCAGGCCGCACCAGCCGATAAACTCTCCCGTTTGCTTGTGTATCATCGTCCACCTACCATACCCGCGCAGCTCATATTGTTTGTAATTGCGCACCAAATCCCTTGCTTCCTCAACAGTTGCAAAAGCCTTGTCGCCTGTATAGCGCATTACCTCAGGGTCAGCGTTCAACTCATAAAAATCAGGAGCATCAGACTCTGTAAACTCGTACAGGCATAGCCGAGGTGTTTCTATGATGATTTTGCGGGACATACTATTATTTCTTAACAGCTCGAATCGAGTACACCATCGGGATAATTCCCTCAAGACCTTTTATTTGCCAGCGGTCAGGAGCTATTTCTACCGTGTTTTGGAAGCAGTTGTAAGGCGAATAATAATGCTCGTTAAAAACTTGTATTTCCAGCCCGTTAGTTATTAAAGCATTTAATATTTCACTGATGCTATGATTCCAGCCATATTCCTTTTTACCTATATCAGCGGTAGTATCGGCATAAGTACCCTGGCTGGTTGTTATAATCACTTCTTTGTTATAATACGGGTATTTGAAAGACTTCATCTCGTCATCAAACATCCATAACACAGGGTGAAAATCGGCCATATAAAATACACCACCTTTATTGAGGCTTTCAGCGATTACTTTTGCCCATTTATTCAAATCGGGCAGCCAGCCAATGGTGCCGTACGAAGTAAAAACAATATCAAACGTTTTGCTGATGTGTTGGCGGGTATCGTACACATTGCAACAAACAAAATCAGCTTTTATACTTGCTTTTTCGGCCAGTTGTTGTGCCTCAGTAATAGCCTCGTCTGATAAATCAACCCCGGTAACTTCTGCTCCCAAACGGGCAAAACACAAGGTATCCATCCCGAAATGACACTGCAAGTGTAGAAGGCTTTTGCCACTCACTTCATTGGCAATTTCAGCCATCTCGATAGGGGTTAAAACATTACGGCCTTCTAAAAAGCCCTTTACATCATAAAAGTCAGTGTCTTTGTGCACAGTAGTGCGTTTATTCCACAACTCACGATTGGCTTCAAAAAAGCCTTCATAGTTTTCCATTTAATTATCAATAATTATTGCAGATACTTCAATTTCAATTAGTAATTCGGGGTTTATGAGTGCGCTCACCTCCACCATAGTGGCAGCAGGTTTTATGTGTTTAAAAAACTCCCCGTGTGCTTCTCCCGCCTCTTCCCAACGGTTTATATCGGTTACAAACATTCGAGTGCGCACTACATCACTCATGGTTGCACCTGCTTGCTGTAATGCCTTCTCAATTTTTTGCAGAATAAAACGGGTTTGCGCGTACATATCACCAATACCTACTGTAACTCCGTTCTCATCAACGGCTGTAGTGCCTGCCACTTCAATAGTATTTCCTATTCTCACAGCACGGCAATATCCTACAATATCTTCCCAAGGGGCACCGCTGGTAATATTTATGCGTTTAGGATTCATAGTTTTATGGTAAAGCAAATTAACTAAAAACCCCGCACATTGGCGGGGCTTTGGGTTAATTTATCTATAAAACAATAAAAACTAATTACTTGGCGGAGTAGTAGGGTCTGTAGGTGTGGTGGGTTGTACGGGGGGAACAGACGGAGTAGGTTGAAATGTGTTAGCAGGTGGGGTGTAGTTTGGTTGTACAGTAGGCGGAACCGCAGGACTTGCCTGGTTGGCAGCTTGTTGAGTCCCCCCGCTTATTCCGTTTTCGTTCATTTTCAAAGCTACGTATGCGCCCGAGCTAATACCCAATAATAATAACTGTTGATTGTCGTACGTAGGTAAGATATAATTAAGGTTAAAAAAATCGGTAATATAGGCTATCCCAAAAATCACATTAAATACAAACGATTGAAAACGGTGAACACTAATGCCGGTATCGTCTGATAACAAATCGGTAAAAAAGCCTTGCGATGCTTGGTTTTGATGGCGCACAATATTATTGGTGCTTGATTGATTTACTTGGTTATTATCCACCACACGGGCAAGGGTAGTAGTGCCTAGTCCTATACCTAACAAGGCAAGGGCTGTGTTATTAATGGCGGGTAGGTTTTCGTTGTAGGCAAACCCGAGTATAAAACACGAGGCAATAAGAAGTGTCCACCACAGCAGTTGCGTGCGCGAAAAGCTGTAGGGCTTGTTAGGGCTATCACTAATGTCTTTAATAATAGTGGTTTTTAGTGATAGGAAGATGGCGGCTAACCACATGGCGGCCACAATAATAATGGCAATAACAGAGGGATTCATACGGTAGTACGTTTAGTTAGGTAAATCAAATATAAAGTAAGGGGAATTAAATCATGTACGCATTTTTACCTGTTTTATTTTACGTAACATAAAGAAAAACAAGTTTTTCGACGGATTGAAATAACCCCGGCGGCATTCCGTTTTCCCGACGGGCATAAAGCCCGCCGCTGTTGGTTGGATTCAACCCCGAATGGTTTTAAACCATTCGGGAGGCAGCGATTTATTTATTGTGCCACGAAGGCACTAAGTCGCAAAACGGATATGAATTTAGGAAACTTTGTGGCTTTGCGACTTTGTGGCAAAAAACAAAAAAGATGCTTCTTGCGCTGCACGTTCTCAATAGCGACAGGTTTTATACCTGTCGAATTCCGACGAACGTCCCGACGGGCATAAAGCCCGCCGCTGTTGGTTGGATTCAGCCCCGAATGGTATAAAACCATTCGGAGGACAGCGACTTATTTATTACGCCACGAAGGCACTAAGACGCAAAACGGAGATGAATTAGGAAACTTTGTGGCTTTGCGACTTCGTGGCAAAAAACAAAAAAGATGTTTCTTGTGCTGCACGTTCTCAATAGCGACAGGTTTTATACCTGTCGAATTCCGACGAACGTCCCGACGGGCATAAAGCCCGCCGCTGTTGGGAGGTTTTTGCCCGAATGGTTTAAAACCATTCGGGGCGTTATGATTAATTAAGCCTTAATTTTACACTCGGGCAGCGGTTAAAATTTCAAAACCTGCGGCGGGTGCGTTATCTTTGCACCTCTTTTTAAAAGATTATGGACAGACGAGTTAGAGTACGTTTTGCACCCAGTCCTACAGGCCCTTTGCATATTGGCGGGGTTAGGACGGCTTTGTACAATTACCTTTTTGCCAAAAAATACAACGGCGATTTTTTGTTGCGTATTGAAGATACCGACCAAAACCGCTTTGTACCCGGCGCTGAAGAGTATATTGTAGAAGCCTTGGAATGGGTAGGTTTGAAGTTTGATGAAGCTTCCCATGTGGGCGGCGAGTATGGCCCTTACCGCCAAAGTGAGCGTAAGCCGATGTACCGCCAGTATGCAGAGCAGCTGCTTGAAAGCGGTCACGCATACTATGCTTTTGATACCGAAGAAGACCTTGAAGACGTGCGTAAAAAGGCAGAGCAGGCTAAAATTTCGTGGAAATACGACCCTGTGACCCGCCAAAGCATGAAAAACTCGCTGACGCTTAGTCATGATGAGGTGAAACACCGCTTAGACAGCGGCGACCCTTATGTAGTGCGCATAAAACTGCCCCGCAAAGATGAGGTACGTTTTCACGATGAGATACGCGGCTGGGTAGTGGTAAACACTGCTCAAATGGACGACAAAGTGTTGTTTAAAAGCGATGGTATGCCTACGTACCACCTTGCCAACATTGTGGACGATTATTTAATGAAGATTACCCACGTAATACGCGGCGAAGAGTGGTTGCCCAGCGCACCGTTGCACGTATTGCTATATCGTTACTTGGGATGGGAAGAAGTGATGCCTAAGTTTGCCCACTTGCCCTTGTTGCTAAAACCCGAAGGCAATGGTAAACTAAGCAAGCGTGATGGCGACCGTTTAGGCTTCCCAGTATTTCCGTTGGAGTGGAAAGACCCCAAAACAGGTGAAATATCAAGCGGTTACCGTGAGACCGGCTACTTTAAAGAAGCCGTTATTAATATGCTGGCCCTATTGGGTTGGCACCCCAGCGACAACCGCGAGTTGTTTACCATGGATGAATTGATAGAGGCGTTTAGCATTGAAAAGGTAAGCAAATCTGGAGCTAAGTTTGACGTGGAGAAAGCCAAGTGGTTTAACCACCATTACCTGATGGCAAAAAGCAACGACGAACTTGCCGAAGCCTTGCAACCTACGTTGGATGCTGCTGCGGTTACCATGCCCAAAGAACGTGTGGCAATGGTGTGCGGCATGATGAAAGAAAAGGTACAGTTTATCCCTGAGTTGTACACTGCCGGTAAGTACTTTTTTGCTGACCCAGAAAGTTACGACGAAGGAGTGGTGAGCAAGAAATGGAAAGATTTTACAGGCCCTGTGTTGAACGACTTGAAAAACGACCTTGCTGCATTAGCTGATTTTACCGCTGAAGCCATTGAGAAAACCTTCCACGATGTGGTAGAGAATAAACACGGCAAAAAACCGGGTGAAATGATGCAAACCTTCCGCCTGAGTATATCAGGAGTGGCTGGTGGCCCCCCGATTTTTGAAATGGCTGCCTTTTTAGGTAAAGAAACGCTGGTGCGCCGCATAACACATTGTTTAAACAATGTGCAGGCGAGCGCCAACTAAGCGACGGGTCACCGTTACTTAATACCTTTTTAAATCCCCGATAACAGCAAGCCGTTATCGGGGATTTTGTTTTATGGGTTTGCCAATACCCCATTCTCAAAGCTATGGCTGTGCGTAATACTACATTTACTTCTTGCAGCGTTTTTAGTATATTAGAGGTAGAAGAAAGGAAATGCACCATGACAACATTAGGATTGAATTGGTTTACTGAAGGACGGGTTGACTTTGAGTATAAGAAATACTTGCTGCTTGCCTATCTGCAACACGTCCACAAAAATTTTGAAGAGAACCGCTTATACCCCCAACTGGCCGAGTTGGTGGATCATTACCGCAACCTGAACACATTTATCGAAACCAAAAAAAACTTGTCAGAAGGGTTTCCGAAGGAAATTAGTGAGGTGGATTTTAAAAAATTGAAGCTGGTGTACGAAACCACCATTAAAGATGATGATTTAATGGGTGAGATTGAACGCATTGTTGAATACTCGTTGCCGCGATTTAAAATGGGGCTTGAAGACGGACGGCACCGCTACGATACCATTGAAGAAAAGCTAAATGTATCGCCCGTAGGCATTTTGCCCTTGTATAAAAACGAAGGGTATTTGCTGCTAAAAAATGGCAGAGCTACTGATACACAAGTATATCAATACCGCATTACGGTGTTTGAAAGTACCGAAGAACGTTTTAGAGGCATTCACACCGAGTTTGTAGGTACGTATCCCCACTCGCTGGTATATACCTATGAAAATATTAAGAAAGAGTTGGTAAAAGAATACAAACAGCTACCTAATCCGGCCACTTATTTGGCAGAATGTGATGTACAGTACCCCATACAAGAAACCTTGCTGCCTATAGCAGGTAGATACTTGGTGCGGTTAATAGATTAAATTATTTGTTAGAGTCAACAGGCGGGGCTTGTTGAGCCGGTTGTGGCTGAGCAGGAGTTGTTGGAGTAGCACCTTGAGTGTTTTCCAACTGGTCAGCGTTGATTGCTTTTTTAGCACCTTCTTCAGTAGTACCTGCAAAAAAGTTGCTGGCCAATGCAAGAATGATGATAGCAATAGCTAAACCCCAAGTAGATTTTTCTATAAAATCAGTAGTACGTTTTACACCAAAAGCAAGGTTTGATGATGAAAACTGTGAGGCCAAACCGCCGCCTTTTGGCTTTTGAACCAATACCACCAATATAAGCAGCAACGCTGCGATGATAATCAATATAGTTAAGAAAGTGTACATATCTCTGCTCTTAAATACTCTTTTTTAAAGGATGGCAAAGATGTATCTTTTTTATCTCAATAGCAAGTGCAAAGCGTTTTTCAATTGTTTGGTTTTTGTAATAAAAAAGAACCGTACTTCCCAATTTATTCACAGGGCGGCGTAGTTGCACAAAATAACATACGCTTAAAAAATCGTGTAAGAAACAGCAGGTTTTAAATTTTTTGACTCATTAGAGTTTAAACTTTGTTAACAAAGGCTAAAGGGATTATTACGATATTTGCACCCGGATGTTGAAATCGTTTTGTGTTCTAATCTGTTCATTACTTGTCCTTTGTGCAAACGGACAAGTAATACCCTACCATCAACTCTCAACCGATGTGGGTAATATTGGTTTAGCCATTAGTAACGTAGGTACCATTGGCAGGCCGGGTGTAATTACCAACCCCTTGGGTATGCCCAGTATGGAGTATCCCCTTAAATCAGGTATTAATCATTTGTTTGAAGGCGGCCTTTGGATAGGTGCCAAAGTAAACGGAGAAATCCGTGTATCTACCGTAGGAGATGATGCCAGTTCAGGTTATCGCGCAGGTCTTGACGGTTTTGAATTTACCGCTACAGGCCCTTTAAATGTTCGTTCAACTCTTGCCAACAGCGAGTATTTTAGTTCGTCGGCAGTATCGCACCAAGATTTTTTCGCCACTTTTACGGATAGTAACGTGGTAATACCCGGTACAGTTACTCCTATACAACAACACCAGTTTCCGTTGCGTGCCTCGGTAAACATGAAAACATACGCATGGAACTACAGCTTTGCCGATTATTTTGTGATTGTTGATTACGAAATCACCAACAAAAGTAACGATGTATGGGACAGCGTTTGGTTAGGCCAATGGAACGATTTAGTAGTACGTAACCTAAACGTAACGCAAGACGGCGGTAGTGCCTTTTATAACAAAGGCGGCGGCGGTTTTGTGGATAGCTTTGGTACTATATACGTGTACCAGGTGTATGGTGATGATGTGGATTTTACCCGCTCGTACGGTGCTTGCGGAATATTAGGGGCAGAGTGGCGCAACAAATTTATACACCCTGCCAATAAAGATAGTTTGCTTGCGGCAGGACTTCCCGCTCCGAGCATTAACCCCAACTTCTGGATTTTCGGCTTTTCATCATTGAATGATTTTGTGCCTCCTGCGGATGATGTTGCTAAATACGACCGCTTGCGCAAAGGTATTAACCTGCAAGACCCTGCGGTGGCTAATCAGCTTAAGTTAGGCACAAACCTGATACAATTAGTATCCATAGGCCCTTTGGCTAATGTGCAACCCGGCGAGAGTTTTAAAGTAACTATGGCCTACACGGCTGCCAAACAAAAAGGCGGCCCGCAAGACAGCCCCGAAGCCCGCGAAGAACTAATACGTAATCTTAATTGGGTGCAACGTACCTACAGGGGTGAAGATGTGGATGGTAAAGGAGTTTACAAACCTGAGTTGGATTTGAACAACAACGGAAAACTTGACCGTTATGTATTGCCTGAGCCTCCCCGTACACCAAAGGTTAAAATTGTACCCTCGCCCAACAAAGTAGATATTTACTGGGATGCAGCAGCGGTTAATTCTATCGACCCTATATCTAAGAAAAAAGATTTTGAAGGCTACCGTATCTACCGCAGTAACCCCGGTGATGATAAAGGCGGTAACCTGATAGGTTCATCAAACTTGGTGGCTCAATGGGATTCAGCAGGAAATAAAATTGGTTTCAACAATGGATTTGAATCAATTAAGCTGGCACAACCCAAGTACTTTGACGGCGATACTACCGGCTATACGTTTCACTACGAAATGAACGGGTTGCTAAACGGTTGGCAGTATATGTTCATTGTAACTTCGTTTGACGAAGGCGACGATGAATTGGGTTTGGAGCCGTTAGAGTCATCGTTTACAGAAAATGATTTCAGGGTATTTGCAGGGGCAAGTGCCAATAATTTTGACACTAAAAATCCTGCTACCAAAGTGGGAGTGTATCCCAACCCTTACAACACTACAGCTGCATGGGACGGAACCACCACGCGTACCAAGAAAATATACTTTTATAACATCCCTGAGTTGTGCACGATTACCATCTACAACATTGCAGGCGATGTTATTACAACACTGTACCACAATGCTGAAACTTACCAAGGCGAGGATATCCGCTGGTACGAGAACTTTAGCGATGTAGGCAGCAACGTATTCTCAGGCGGTGAGCACGCTTGGGATTTACTCTCAACCACCAAAAGCTCCATTACATCAGGCACTTATCTGTTTACCGTTAAAGACTCGAAAAGCGGACATATACAGGTAGGTAAGTTTGTGATATTGAAATAGAAACACTTTTTTAATTACAATATGAAAAAATCAGTATTCACCCTATTGTTGCTAATTTGTGCCGTGCTGGTAAAAGCACAGTACCCATTGGTAGCCATTGACACTACGCAGTACATTAATCCTTCGCGTTTGGCGCAGGTTAAATACAATACTGCCGGACAAGACAGCACATGGCCCGATTATTTGAGGCCTGTACTAAGCAACCCCCGCTATGGCGATACAGTAGTTATAGAAGGTATAGTTACTTTCGACCCCGCATCATACGGTTTATCATCAAACCGCCGTTCAGCATTCATCCAAGAAGCCAGCAACCGCTCTTGGTGTGGTGTTGAAGTAATGTTTGATACTGCTGCACTTAGCCCTCGCCCTACAAAATCGGCGTTGGAAGCTGCCAGCCAGTTTGAACAAAACTTGAAAAAAGGCCGTAAAGTAAGGGTTACTGCCCGTATCGGATATTTCCAAGGTCATACCCAATTGTACGTATTGCCTATCCCTACTCAGGTAATCAGCTTGGGTAATACCATCACTCCTCAAACCATTACCATTGCCGACCTTATGGTGAACAATTCAGGTACTATGGAACCACAGTTTGCTACCGGCGAACAATGGGAAGGTGTGTATGTAGAGATTAAAAACGTAATCATTGACAACGTAAGCGCAAGCGGACAACGTTGGTTTTGGGGCGTGAAAGATGCTAACGGAAACGTATTGAGTATGCGCGACTACTCAGGCTACTACCGTAACGATAACTTGGATAACGACCCTAATACACCTGTAAACTTTACCCCTCCTGCATTGGGTGCTAAACTTAGCCACATACGCGGTGTAGTTACCGAAAGTGGAAACGCAGGCAGCAAACAATACTACTTAGCTCCGCTATACCCCAGCGATATTGCTTTGCCATTGGCTGAACCTCCAAGCGTTTCAAAAATTAAACGCAACCCAACCATTGTGTTGCCAACTTCAACTCCTGTAATCTCTGCTACCATTACTGATGATACAGCAGTAGCATCTGCCGTGTTGTACTATGCGGTAGGGTATAACAATACCACATTCACTTCAGTAAACATGACTGCCAGCGGCAGCACATACAGCGCGCAAATACCTGCACAAGCAGCCGGCACGATAGTTAAGTACTACATTAAAGCTACCGATAACAGCGGTAACTACATTTTTTCACCTGATAGCCTTGCACTAAACTCAGCTTACAAAGTATTGAACGGTGTAAACAACATCAGCGATATTCAGCAAACTCCATACAGCAACGGCGGTAGCATGTTTGTTACCGATACCTTGTTCAACATCAGCGTACCCGGTGTAGTAATATCTACCAACGCAGCTAATGATTTAGGCTTGTTCACCATCCAAGCGGGCAATGCTCCTTGGTCGGCAATATTTGTACGTCCTACCTTGGGCGACGGTGTTACTGATTGGAAACGCGGCGACTCTGTTATAATCACTCAGGCCCTTGTAACCGAAAGGTTCAACTTGGGTAGCGACCCATTCGGCAGCGTGTCAAACTCATTTGGTGTTACCTTCCTTGAAGGTGTTAAATTCACCATGGCAGGCCGTTGCAAGCAAATGCCAAACGTTGATTACTTGCTAATAGACTCGTTAATCTCTCCAACCTTTAGCAAAGAGCCTTACGAGGCAATGCAAGTACGTTTTACCAATGCTTACGTAATCAACGAAAACCCTGATGCTCCCAGCAACTTTGGTGAGTTTAGCGTACATACCAACCAAAACGCAACCGTAGGTTTCCGTGGCGAAAACTACTCAAACGATTTGGGCTTTACCTTTAATACCGATTCATTAAACAACGGCGAGTTGTTACCTGTTTTCCAAGGTACTATGTCATACGCACACGGTAACTGGAAAATGTACCCGCGTAACCGTACCGATGTTGGCAAACGCGGTGATTTGATTGCTCCTTACATTGTTAAAATAGGTGCTGATACCGTATACCACCCAAGAGGCCAAAAGTACACTGATTTGGGTGCTACTGCTTGTGATGATATGGATGGTAACATCAGTGCTAATGTAAACATCAACACATCAACCGTTGATTCTTCTACCGAAGGTACTTACATCGTAACCTTTACAGTAGCTGATGCTGCCGGAAACAATGCTGCCCCTGTTACCCGTGTGGTAATAGTACAAAAAGGCCAAAGCATTGCTGATTTGGGTAAAAACATCAACATGGGTCTATACCCTGTACCGGTTGCAAACACCCTAAATCTAGCCATCGGCTGCAATTATGATGATGTAGCCACTGTAAACATTCTTGATATTACGGGCAAAACCGTAGCTACCCATAACATCAGCTTCTCAGCAGGAAATAACACTATTTCTCTGCCTGCAGATGCCTTATCGTCAGGTATCTACTTCTGCCAGTTTAGCAGTAAATATTTTAACAGCGTACAAAAGTTTGTAGTAGCTAAATAAAAATACGTTCACGATAAACTCGCTTTTATCTATTAAAAAGCCGCCTTTGAACAAAAAAGGCGGCTTTTTTGTTTAGATTTATGTACATTACAATACAATTTGCGTTGTAATGTTCCTAACCCGGTTTGGGATTGTGGGTACAAAATGGAATTATATTTGTAATTTCATACTACGAACAGCTTTTTTAAGGAAAGGATATATAAAATAAATGGAAGCTAAATTTTCGCCCCGTGTAAAGGAAGTAATACAATACAGCAGGGAAGAAGCCATTAGGCTGGGGCACGACTACATTGGTACCGAACATTTGTTGTTGGGTATAATACGCGAAGGCGAAGGCAAGGCTTTACAGGCGTTGCGTTTGCTTGATGTTGACCTTATCAGGCTTAAAAAGTCGATTGAGGATAATATCAGGGGCACGGCTACGGGCACCACAGCTAATCTAAACAACATACCCCTTACCAAACAGGCCGAAAAGGCATTGAAAATAACCTATCTGGAGGCTAAGATTTTTAAAGCCGATGTGATAGGTACTGAACATCTTTTACTGTCAATATTGCGTGATGAGGACAATGTGGCATCACAGGTATTAAGCCAATATGGCGTTACCTATGAAATTTTTAAAGCCGCATTGGAAGATAATGTGCCCGATGTACGCAATGAATTTCCTGCCGACTCTCCCGAAGATTATTACCGCGAAGAGAAAAAGGCCAACGAAGGAAAGAAACCCGACAGTAAATCTAAAACTCCCGTGCTTGACAACTTTGGCCGTGATTTGACCAAAGCAGGCGAGGAAGGTAAGCTTGACCCCATTGTGGGCCGTGAAAAAGAAATTGAGCGTGTATCGCAAATTCTTAGCCGCCGTAAAAAGAACAACCCTGTATTGATAGGTGAGCCCGGTGTAGGTAAAACCGCCATTGCTGAAGGTTTGGCCTTGCGCATTATTCAGCGCAAAGTATCAAGGGTATTGTTTAACAAACGTGTGGTTACGCTGGATTTAGCCTCGCTGGTAGCCGGTACCAAGTACCGCGGCCAGTTTGAAGAGCGTATGAAAGCCGTGATGAACGAGTTGGAGAAATCGCCCGATGTGATATTGTTTATTGATGAAATACACACCATCGTAGGTGCAGGTGGAGCATCAGGTTCATTGGATGCTTCAAATATGTTTAAACCTGCGTTGGCACGTGGCGATATACAATGTATTGGTGCCACCACTTTGGATGAGTACCGCCAGTATATCGAGAAAGACGGAGCGTTGGAACGTCGTTTCCAAATAGTGATGGTAGAACCTACCAGCCCTGAAGAAACCGTTGAGATACTAAACAACATCAAAGAAAAATACGAAGAGCATCACTCGGTTACTTACACTCAAGAAGCCTTGGCAGCTTGCGTGCAACTGAGCAACCGTTACATGAGCGACCGCTTTTTGCCCGACAAAGCCATTGACGTGCTGGATGAAGCAGGTGCCCGCGTGCATTTGAACAATATACACGTGCCCGAAGGTATTTTGGACTTGGAGCGTAAGATTGAGGACATTAAGGTTGAGAAAAACCGTGTAGTGAAAAGCCAGAAATACGAAGAGGCTGCTAAACTGCGCGATAAAGAAAAACAACTGATAGAGCAGTTGGACGCCGAAAAAGCCCGTTGGGAAGAAGAAACCAAAACCCAGAAATTTACCGTAACCGAAGAAGACGTAGCCGAAGTGGTAGCAATGATTACAGGTGTGCCTGCTAAGCGTATTGCACAAAGCGAAGGTTTGCGTTTGCTTAAAATGTCGGAAGAATTGAAGGGTAGGGTAATAGGACAGGACAAAGCCATTGAAAAACTGGCCAAAGCCATCCAACGTACCCGTGCGGGATTGAAAGACCCCAACCGTCCCATCGGTTCGTTTGTATTCTTAGGGCCTACCGGTGTGGGTAAAACCGAATTGGCTAAAGCCCTTTCACGTTATTTGTTTGACAGCGAAGAAGCCCTGATACGTATTGATATGAGCGAATACATGGAAAAATTTGCCGTATCAAGGTTGGTGGGTGCACCTCCGGGATATATCGGTTACGAAGAAGGCGGACAGCTTACTGAAAAAGTACGTCGCAAACCTTACAGCGTTATTTTGTTGGATGAGATTGAAAAAGCTCACCCCGATGTATTTAACATACTGTTGCAGGTGTTGGACGAAGGCTTTTTAACGGATAGCCTTGGCCGTAAGGTGGATTTTAGGAATACCATTATCCTAATGACTTCAAACATCGGTTCACGCCAGTTGAAAGACTTTGGACAAGGTGTTGGTTTCAGTACAACAGCCAAATCAACAGCTACAGATACCAACTCAAAATCGGTGATAGAAACAGCGTTGAAACGTTTCTTCTCGCCTGAGTTCTTAAATCGTATCGATGATGTAATTATCTTCAATCCGTTGACGAAAGAAGATATTATATTGATATTGGATATAGCTGTGGCTAAGTTGGAGAAACGCATTGAGAGCGTTGGTTTTAAAATTAAACTTACCGATAGTGCTAAAGAGTTTTTGGCCGATAAAGGGTTTGACGCCGATTTTGGTGCCCGCCCGTTGAACCGTGCCATTCAAAAATACTTGGAAGACCCTATTGCCGAGGAAATTTTGAAACACGAGTTGGCTGAAGGTGAGGTAATTGAGGTATCGCATGAGAAAGATGCCGAGGAGTTGAAGTTTGGCGCAGCCCCTAAAAAGGAAAGCAAACGCAAAAAAGATACTCCTGCTGAAGAGAACTAAAATTTATGTCCACCAATAAGTTAAGCCCGGATAAATTTTTATCCGGGCTTTTTTGTTTTTTAGATAATCGTATTTATATTATCATCATAATAAAGTTGAAAATTTAAACAATCAAACTATGGAACGATTAGCCCCTAATTTATTTGTTAAAGACATTAATGCGTCTATTGAGTTTTACAAATCGCTTGGTTTCTTAACCGTTGTAACTATGCCCGAAGCTGTTCCCTACGATTGGGCTATGCTGGTGAACGGCAGCGTTACGATAATGTTGCAAACCATGACGAGTTTGGGTAACACACTACCCCAAATACACCGTGAACCCGGAGGCTCGCTGTTGCTGTATATCAATATGCAAAACATACAGCAGTTTTACGATGGGTTTGTTTACAAAGACGCCATTTTAACCAGCTTGGAAACCACCTTTTACGGGGCGGTTGAGTTTAGCGCGCTAGACCCTGACGGTTTTGTAATCACCTTTGCTGAAAACAATAACTAAGCACCACTATAATAAAACTATCTATTGCAGCCCCGCCCCACGCGGGGTTTTGTGTTTGTGTTGTGGGCAATGGGTTTAAACCCATTGTTATTGAAATTACCTTGTGAAACGGGACTTAAGTCCCGTTTCACAAGGTAATCGCAACAGAACAGGATTTCAATCCTGTATTCAAATAAAAATATCAAATAGTAGTAAGCACCTTCTCTATCATCTGCTCCACAATCTTTTCAGGGTTTTTAGAAAACTCATTTGTAACCCTGTTGGCCAATATGGCATTAACCGATATGGCTTTGTGCCCCAAAATATCGGCCATAGCGTATATACCCGCTGTTTCCATCTCCATGTTTGATAGGCGGAAACCGTTATAATTTACTTTGTCCATCTTCTCAAACAAGCCAAACAAGGTTGAAAACAAACGCACGTGGCGGTTTTGCGGGCCGTAAAACCCGGGGCAGGTAAGGGTGATACCTTTACCAAATTCATTCCCCAGCGGAAGTTCTAATGTAGCATTAGCGGCATACGGCACACACAGGTTAAAAATTTCGGGGGCATTGTGTTTCAACTCATTTAACAAATCAGTATTTCCCGCAAAATCATAAAAAGCCATAAAGCCATCCAACCCCACCGCATGGGCCGATACCAGCAGTGAATCCACCGGAATATCCCGTCGCAGGCTGCCTGTAGTCCCTAAACGTATAATGTTCAAACTGTGCAATTCAGGTTTCACCTGCCGGCTGTCAAAATCAATATTCACCAACGCATCCAGCTCGGTAAGCACAATATCAATGTTATCCGTCCCAATCCCAGTGCTAACTACCGATAGGCGTTTATTACCAATGTATCCCGTGTGTGTAACAAACTCGCGGTGGTGGCGTTCCAGCTCAATCCGGTCGAAAAACTTAGTTACTTTAGCCACCCTTTCAGGGTCGCCCACAAAAAAAACAGTATCGGCAATATCACCGGGGCAAAGGTGCAGGTGATAAATAGAACCATCAGGGTTGATGATTAATTCTGAAGGGCTGAGATTTGTCATGCGCGTTGCTAAGGTAAAATCTTTAAATTCGTGCACAAACCAAAAAACTATAATTATGCAAGAAGGGAAAAAAAATAACACCATACTGGTTCCCACAGACTTTTCAAAGGTGGCTGACAATGCAATGCACCACGCTGTAGCCATAGCTAAAACCTACGGAAACGAAATTTTGCTGCTGCACATTGTTGAAGAGAGTTTCTTAGGTTCCCTTTTCGGCTCAAAAAACAACATTAAAGAAGGGCTTGTAGGCCAAATGTTGCAAGATAAATTGAACGAAGTTTGCAAAAATATTATGGAAACCAGCGGTGTGAAAGCCAACGGGATTATCCGTGAAGGCCGTATATACAAAACAATTTTAGAGGTTGCCGGTGAGATTGATTGCGATAGTATTGTAATGGGTACTATGGGTGCTGAAGGTTTGGGACAAATAACAGGAAGTAACTCATCGCGAGTAATTTCGCAAGCCGAAGTGCCTGTAGTTGTTGTAAAAGAAAAACAAATAGGCGAAGGATATAAAAACATTGTTTTCCCTGTGGATTTAACCTTGGAAAGCAAACAAAAAACATGGTGGGCCATCCATTTGGCTAAGAAATTTGATTCTACCATTCACATTATCGGTGAGCATGAAAGCGACCAGTTTTTGCGCAACAAATTGTTGGCTAACCTGAAAGCTATTGAAGAGGTGTTGATTAAAAACAATGTGAAGTTTACCAGCAAGATATTGGACGATGAGAAATACCCCGGTAAGTTTTATTTAGATACCCTGCAATTTGCTGACGAAATAAACGCCGACCTTATTATGATTATGACCCAACAAGAAAAAGGCTTTAGCGAGTTTTTGATTGGTTCATACGCACAACAGATTGTAAACTACCACTCAAGCGTACCCGTAATGTGTATCGTGCCCCGTAACACAGGCTTGGTGCCCATTGGTTGGTCAGGTTTCTAATTCATGTGCCTGTCTCAATAGCAACGGGTTTTATACCCGTTTGTACCGACGGGCATAAAGCCCGCCGTTGTTGCAATGTTGCGTCCCGAATGGTTTTAAACCATTCGGGACGCTGCTTTTATAAGCCCTGAATTTTATATTCAGGGGATCTTTTTTGGAGTTTTCCCAAGCAAATTAAAAGTCCGTTTCCGCTCGCACAAATACCTAACTCGTCCTATATTTGAGTTTACCATATCACTATGCACCGTTGCAATTGGACACAAAACGATGAATTGATGAACCGCTACCACGATGAGGAGTGGGGTGTGCCGCTGCACGACGACCGCAAGCACTTTGAGTTTTTGGTGTTGGATGCTTTTCAGGCGGGTTTGAGTTGGAAAACCATTTTGCACCGCCGCGAAAACTTTCGCAGCGCGTTTCACAATTTTGACCCTGAAATAATAGCAAAGTATGGCGAAGAGGATGTAGGCCGCTTGCTGGCCGATGCGGGTATTATCCGCAATAAACTTAAAATAAATGCGGCGGTTACCAATGCGCAACAGTTTTTGCGCTTGCAAAAACAACACGGCAGTTTTGATGCGTACATCTGGCAGTTTACAGGGCACAAAACCCTGCAAAACAGTTGGGAAACCTCAGGCCACATCCCTGCTAAAACCGTCGAAAGCGATGCCATGAGCAAAGCCCTGCAAAAAGAAGGGTTTAAGTTTGTAGGCTCAACCATTTGCTATGCCTATATGCAGGCTGCCGGAATGGTAAACGACCATATTTTACCCTGTTTCCGTTACGGGCAAGTAAACAATATGCCTTAACTTTGCCCTACTTTTTTACCACTTGTCCCTGTAATGAAAGTTTACCGAAGCCTTGAAGAGTTTGAACCGTTGGCCAATGCTGTAGTTACGCAGGGCACTTTTGACGGGGTACATATAGGCCACCAAAAAATCTTAGACCGTGTGCGCAATATTGCCGCCCAAAAAGGTGGCGAAAGCGTGCTGCTTACCTTTTTTCCGCACCCGCGTATGGTGTTGCAGCCTGATGATAATACACTACGCTTGCTTAGCACTACCGAAGAAAAAATTGAACGCTTGCGCAAAGCAGGTATCGACCATTTGCTGGTGATACCTTTTACCCTTGAGTTTTCTCGCCAGTCATCAATGCAGTTTGTGCGGGATGTGCTGGTAAATACTATCGGGGTGAAAACCCTCGTTATTGGATACGACCATCGTTTTGGCAAAAACCGTGAAGGAAGCATGGAAGATTTGCACGAGCTGGGGCAGGTGTATGGTTTTGAGGTAGAAGAAATACCCCCGCAGGATATTGACGATGTAACCGTAAGCTCTACCAAAATACGCAATGCCTTGCAAGAGAGCGAAGTGGACGTGGCCGCAAAGTTTTTGGGCTATCATTATCCCATAAGTGGCAAGGTAGTTGCCGGTAACAGCCTGGGTAAAACCATCGGGTTTCCTACGGCTAATATAGTGGTGGAGGAAACCTATAAGCTGATACCCAACGATGGTGTGTATGCGGTGCGGGTGATTGTGGACGGGGAGATTTACGGTGGGATGGCAAACATGGGTAAACAACCTACGTTTGATAACCGTAACCACGCATTTGAAGTTCATATTTTTGATTTTAATGCCGATATTTATGGCAGGATTATAAGGGTTGAGTTTGTGGCGCACTTGCGCAGCGAAATGAAGTTTAGCGGGGTAGATGCCCTAATTGCCCAACTGAAGCAGGATGAAAATACTGCCCGAAACGTTTTGACAATTGATGAGAATAGAAAACTGGCTTAAAGCACTGGTATGCTTTTGGATGGTATTTACAATACCACAAATACCCCTGCGTGCCCAAATTGACGAGGAAGAGGAAGAAACCGGAGACGCCGAAGAACATGATGGCGAACTGGACGATGAGCCTGATTCAACTTTTGAAGAATACCTAAGTACAATCGGGTATTATTTTGATACTACCCTTATACCCGCATCTAATCTTTATCCTGTTTGGGATACGAAACGCATACACGTTTACGACCAAGATATTTCACAAATCAGCGATACTACTATGGTGGTATTGCAGGATGGCGGTGATTGTTTTTTCCATCCGCCTTGTTTTGGCTATGTAACCTCAAGTTTTGGTTATCGCCAAATGCGCCGCCGCCGCAAGGGACGTATGCACTATGGTACTGATGTGAAGCTGTACACGGGCGACCCTGTGTACTCAACGTTTGACGGTGTGGTGCGCATTGCCCAATACAGCAGCAGTTATGGTTACGTAGTGGTAGTGCGCCACTACAATGGGTTGGAGACGATATATGCCCACTTTAGTAAGTTGCTTACCAAACCCGGCATGGTGGTGCGTGCAGGAGACCCGATTGGGCTGGGCGGTAATACCGGACGTTCGTACGGTAGCCACTTGCACTTTGAGATACGTTTTAAAGGAATTGCGTTTGATGCTACCCGCATTATTGATTTTGAAACGGGTAAGCTAAACAGCGACACCATCTACATTGATAAGAGCTTTTTTCCTCACTTGTCAAAAACCAAGAGCTCAAAATCAAAAAAGAGCAAGGATAAAAAAGATAAGAAGAAGAAAAAGGGGGAAGATAAATCAACCGAGAAGGGCGGAGCAAAATATTACACGGTACGTTCAGGCGATACCTTATCATCCATAGCGGTGAAACATGGTACTACTATTACCAAAATATGCCAGCTGAACGGGATAAAGAAAAACTCTATCCTGCGACCGGGAAAGCGGCTCCGAGTCAAGTAAAACACAAAATCCTGTGAGGATATAAAAACAAAAGGCTGCCCTTGGGCAGCCTTTTGTGTATAATTAATATTTTGTACTAAAAATCATCCACATTGCGGTTTACTTTCTTGCTTTCGCTCAATTCGTAATCGCTGGTAAAATCTACAGTAAACAACTGGTTGATACTTTCATTAACTAGTGAAATGCGCACATCGTCAATATTCCAGTAGTATTGTTTGCCCGAAACCGCGTCTTCTTCTTTAGTCGGTTGACCGAATTTGTTTAGCAAAATGTACTTCATCTCGCCAAATTGCTTGCTTTCGCCGGTCATTATCACACCAATAAAGCGGTCGTTGTTATTAAATACATAGTACAAAGTTTTTAGCAACACAGTGCCCACCATCATATCATCATTGGCAATAAAGTAAGCGTTTTTACTTTTATCGCTGTATTGGGTTGATTTTTCAAAGGTAAGTTTCACCCCGTCAACAAATACTGAATCTATGTGCGTTCCCCATAAGATATCCCTGAAACCCGGCAATGAGTAGGTTTCAGAAGCCGGAGGAGCGGCTTTCTTGTTTTTTGCGCCGTTTTGGGCTACAGCAGTTGATGCCAAAGCCGTAAAGGCAAGTACTATTAATAAATATTTTTTCATTGTGAGAAAGAGGTATTTAATGTGTGACAAAAATAAACTTTCACCTAAAAGTAACTAATTAAATTTTCCCACCCCACAAACTGTTAATTGCCAAAGCCTTCAACATGCATTCGTCGAATTCTTCTTGCGGAATAGAATCGTAGGTAATAGCACCGCCTACGTGGTAGGATAAATAGCCGTTAGCGGCGTTATACAGCAATGAACGTATCATTACATTAAAATCAAAATCGCCTTGCGGGGTGATGTAGCCCATTGCTCCTGAAAACAAGCCTCTTTTACTTTCTTCGTACCGTTCAATCAACTGCATGGCCATTACTTTGGGCGCACCCGTCATAGAGCCCATCGGGAAAGCCCTTGCAATGGCATCTGCCCAATGTTCACCTTCTTTCAGTTGTGCAGTTACGGTTGAAATCATTTGGTGTACTTGGGGGAAGGTATAAATGCCGAACAGTTCTTCTACTTTCACCGTACCAGCAACAGCACTGCGGGCGAAATCGTTGCGTACCAAATCTACTATCATCACATTTTCAGCCATCTCTTTGATAGAATTGCGCAGGTTTCGCTTCATCGTTTCATCTTCATCGGTAGTACTGCCACGTTTGGCCGTCCCTTTGATGGGCTGTGAAATAAGTTTGCTGCCGTCTTTCATCAAAAATCGTTCGGGGCTGGCGCTTAGTGCGTATCGTTCGCCTTCAAACTTACCAAAGGCGGCAAAGGGTACGGGTGAGATGGCAAGTAAATCTAAATAGGTGTGCAGGGGACTTATAGAAGCATTTTCAGCAAAAAACTCCATGCACAGGTTCATCTCATACACATCACCTTCTTCAATGTGTTGGCGTACGCTCTCTACTTTTTTAATATAATTCTCTTGACTGATGCGGGGGGTAAACGTAATATGCTGTCGGTTGCTTTCGTAGCCAACTTCACTCGCCATTATGGCATCATACACTGCTTGGGGGGCATCGGCCATAATTTCAACTTCGTTTCCTTTAATGGAGACTAATTGCTGCGGTACAAAAAAGAAGAGAGTAGGGAAGCCCAACCCATCGGCATTTTCTGACGATAGCTTTTCTAAGCCGTTTTTTAAGTCATAGCCTAAATAACCCAGTAGCCAATCGTTGTGCTGTGTCTGAAACCGTTTTAGCTGTTCAAAAGCCCCCTCGGTATTTTCCAGCTTCAATATTGCTTTGGCTCCTATGCCGGCCAGCATTTCGAAACGGTTATAGTTGCAGGCAGCTTTGTTGCTGTTGCTATCCAAACACACCGAGGTCTCAAAACGGTTTGCATAGGCATACAACCGCTGTTTAAAGGTAGTGAGTACTTCCGTAGATACTATAAAGGTTTGCTGTGCCAAGCAGTGAGTTTCTTTTTGCAATCATACATAACAACAGGATAGTAAACAATACTAAAGACATTGGGTATAGCATTGGCAAGGATTGCAGTAAAGCAGGCTATTACTGTCTTTTACTTTTTGTTTGGGCAAAAAGTAAACAAAAAGCCCACCACGAAAACCAAATTTAAGCTTTCTACCCATGTCAACCCTTCAAGAGCATAAAAAAATTACCTGCCTAAAGGACTGTGAAATCCTTTGGGCAGGTAATAAATAGGTATAACAAGCTACGCTTGCTAAAAACTACAGTTATTTTTTGCGGATAACGTTTAACCCGTCACGCACAGGCATTAACACGTTTTCTACACGTAGGTCGGCCAGCACTTTTTTGTTAAACTCGTTCAGGGCTTTGGTTTCAACGTCTTTTGCCAGTTCTTTTTCATCCAGCACTTTTCCGCTCCACAATACGTTGTCAGCCACAATTATGCCGCCCGTACTAAGTTTATCAATTACCAAATCGTAATACGCGGCGTAGTTTTCTTTATCAGCGTCCAAAAACACCAAATCAAACGTTTCATCAAGCGTAGGAATAATCTCCAACGCATTGCCGATGTGAAACTTGATTTTATTCTCTAAACCTGCTTGATTTATGTAGTTACGTACCATTGTTTCCAACTCCTCGTTGATATCAATGGTATGCAGAACACCGTCTTCGGTAAGTCCCTCGGCAAAGCACAAAGCGCTGTAACCTGTGTAGGTGCCGATTTCTAAAATACGGCGGGGACGCAGCATTTTGCTAATCATAGCAAGTATGCGGCCTTGTATGTGCCCGCTAAGCATACGGGGCATCAGTACGTTGGCATACGTTTCACGGTTCAGCGCCTGCAATACTGAGTTCTCAGGGCTGGTGTGGTCTTCGGCGTACTGGTTGATTTTTGGGTCTAAGAAATCCATGGTGTGTTATCCCTTAATTACATCAGCATACCACCGTCCACGTTAATGGTTTGGCCGGTAATATACGTACTCATATCGCTGGCCAAAAACAGGCACAGGTTGGCTACATCTTCGGTAGTTCCGCCGCGTTTCAAAGGAATTGCATCGGCCCAGCCTTTTACTACTTCGGGGTCAAGCGCAGCAGTCATTTCAGTTTCAATAAAACCGGGAGCAACCGAATTGCAACGGATGTTGCGGCTGCCTAATTCTTTGGCTATTGATTTGGTAAAACCAATCATACCTGCTTTTGAGGCGGCATAGTTGGCTTGTCCCGCATTACCCATCACACCTACTACTGAGGTCATGTTAATGATTGAGCCTTTCTTTTGCTTTAAGAAGGGTTTTAATGAAGCTTTGGTAAGGTTGAATACTGATTTAAGGTTGGTGTTTATTACCTCGTCCCATTGCTCTTCGGTCATACGCATCAACAAGGTATCGCGGGTAATCCCTGCGTTGTTAATCAGTGCATCCAATTGACCGAAATCAGCCAATACATTGTTCACCAACTCTTCGGCTTGTGTATATACTGCAGCATCGCTTTGGTAGCCTTTGGCCTTTACACCGTATTTTTCGGCAAGCTCTGCTTCAAAAGCACGGGCTTTTTCAACACTTGATGCAAACGAGAAAGCAATATTGCAGCCTTGCTCGGCAAATTTTTCAGCAATTCCGCGTCCTATCCCGCGAGAAGCACCTGTAATGAGGGCTACTTTATTTTCCAATAATTTCATAGTAGTAGTTTGTGGCGCAGCAAACCTAATTTAATTATTGCAAAAGATATAAATGCAACGGTAAAAACCTTTGCGGGTTTTTAGTTTTTGGCGAAAGACAGACGGTATTAATTTAATCTGAATTTTATGGGGACACGCATTTCCACGCGAACAAGGTTGCCGTTTTGTTTTCCGGGATTCCACATCTTATTGGTCAGTTTCAACACTCGGATAGCTTCGTTTGTTAAAGACTCATGAGGGGTTTTCAACATTTTTATATCACTAATGCTACCATCCTTGTTAACTACAAACCCCAAGAAAACATTTCCCTCAACTCCCATTTCAACAGCAATTTCAGGATACACTATTTTTTGGGCTATAAAAGTCTTAAAGGCAGTTTCACCACCAATAAACTCAGGCATTTGTTCAGCGATGGTAAAAATGTTATTACTATTATCAACAGGGGGTTCAGAGTATAATACAGGCTCAGAGTATATAGAATCAGGCTCCGGATAAAGCGGGTCAGATGGATCATAAAGAGGATCTAAAATATCCATCACTACCCTTTCCTTGTTCTTTTTGTCTTTTGAAGTCGTGTCGGTAGTATCCAGCGTTGTTTTACTTTCTTTTTTTAAAGTATCAATACCGGAATACAAATGGGGGGCAGCTACTGTATTTAGTTTCTCTGCAAGTGATTTGTTTTCTTGCCTAAGATAAAAATATAGCGATACCAAGCTTATTAAAAGCAGACTTAGAGTAATAATAGCAGTTCTACCTTTATTTGTTTTCATAGGTATATCCGTTTAAATAGTCGGACTTTTAGTAGGTTTACATAGTTAACGAAAAGTTTAAAGAAGAAGTTGGTATATGTCAATAAAAAGAAAACCCCGCTAGTAAATCCTAGCGGGGTTTTCTTTTATTGTTCTCTTAGTATTATTTCAAACGGAATTTAACAGGCATAGAAACTTTTACCCTTACAGGTCTGCCCCTTTGTTCGCCCGGTGTCCACCTCATCATTTTGGCAACACGGATAGCTTCAGCTGCGCAATCATCATCAAATGATTTTACTGCTTTAATATCGTTTAGTGAACCATCCTTCTCAACAATAAACTGTAGTACTACAGTTCCTTGTTTGTTGTTTTCAACCGCCAAAGGAGGGTAAACAAGGTGTTTTACAATAAAGGCTTGCCTTGCAGCATCACCACCCGGAAATTCAGCTGGCTTCTCAACAATTTCAAAAACTTCATTTTCATTTGTATTTTCAGGCTCCGGCTCAGGAGTAGGAGGAGCAGCGTAGGTAGTTGTTTGATATTCAGTGTCTTCAGGCAAGTCTAAGTCGATATCTTGTGTTTCAACGTCATCTTCTACCACTTCAACGGTTGTTGGCGGTGGTGGGGGAGGAGCCGGTGGGGGAGGCTCGTTTTGTTGAGTAATATCGGGTAATTCTTCGTTATCGCTCTGAACGTCGTATGTCGCCTCTTCAACTACAACTTCTTCGTATTGGGTGAAAGTGAAAGCATACAGCGTAATAAGCTCTGCTATCAGAAACCCTGCAAGAAAAAAGGTAGATACGTACCTCTTTAAATCGTATTTCGGATTCTTTTTTAGTTCCATAAAATTACGTTTCAAATATAAACCCTTTTTGTTAATACACAGTGAAGGGTAAATGGTAAACGATTTTTTTTAGTGAAAAGTTTAAATCAGTCTCTTTTTTTTGCGCGTTGCTTGAAATAAAAGAACACCAGCCACCCGGCTATAGCACCTATTATGTTTGCCAGCATATCCATGATATCCATAGTACGCCCGCTAAGTGCGTAGCCCTGCAAAAGTTCAATAAAGCCACCGTATAAAACAGTGATGATAAAGGCTCTTATGCCCACAGCGTTACGTTTATACGAAAACACATACTGTTTTAGGTGGGCTATTGCCAAAAACCAAAACTGTATGGCAAACAATCCCATGTGGGCCAGTTTATCAAACGATATTAAATCAATGAGCTTAAAGGTAACTATACCTTTAACAGGCATAGTGCACAGCACTAAAATCAAAAATGCCCATATAAGGGCATTTCGATAATATTTAAAAAAGTTACGCATTACGCGTTTATAAGTTCAGCGTATTGGGCAGCGGTAAGTAAATCGCTAACTTCAGCAGGGTTGCTCATTTCTATTTTCACCATCCAACCACTACCGTAAGGGTCTTGGTTTACACTTTCGGGGTTTGAATCAAGCCCGTCATTTTTTTCAATTACAGTACCGCTAAGGGGCAAAAACAAATCGCTAACGGTTTTTACAGCCTCTACTGTACCAAAAACATCGTGTTGGTTCAATCCTTCGCCAACAGTTTCAATTTCAACATACACAATATCGCCAAGTTCGCCTTGTGCAAAATCTGTAATGCCTACGGTAGCAATGTTTCCTTCAATGCTAACCCACTCGTGGTCTTTGGTGTACTTAAGGGTATCAGGTATATTCATTCGTTTTTAATTAAAGAAGCGGTCAAATTTAAAATAATAGTGCCAACAAATGTTAGCCTTCGTAATAATTTTTATGGCCTAGTTTTTCTAAGCGGCCAGCCTTTTCTTCTACCTCGTGTTTCATTTGTTGGCGGTACTCTACCATTTTATCATTCAACACACTATCGGTAGTGGCAAGTATTTGCACAGCCAATAACCCGGCATTTTTAGCACCGTTGATGGCAACGGTAGCAACAGGTATGCCCCCCGGCATTTGTACAATAGAGTATAATGAATCGATACCGCTCATTGCTTTTGATTGAACAGGCACGCCAATAACGGGCACATGAGTAATGGCAGCTACCATACCGGGCAGGTGTGCAGCACCGCCGGCACCGGCTATAATAAGTTTTAGCCCGCGTGAATGTGCATTTTTGGCATAGATATACATACGCTCAGGTGTGCGGTGGGCACTTACTACGCTTATTTCGTACGGTACATTAAACTCGTCAAGTATTTCAGCAGCAGCACGCATTACAGGCAAATCGCTGTCGCTGCCCATTATTATTCCAATTATAGGGGTATCACTCATGATTAGGCAGGTATAAAGGTAAGGGTGTTTTTAACAAAGGTAGCTTTTTGCTTTGCCTCCTCCAATGTGGGGGCTATAATACTCACGTGCCCCATTTTACGCATGGGGCGGCTTTCTTTTTTATTGTATAAATGGATGTAAATGCCCGGCATTGCCATTACTTCTTCAATGCCGCTTAAGCGGTATTTTCCGCTAAAGCCTTCGGCACCTAAAAGATTGAGCATAACCGCAGGCTGGATAAGGGTAGTATCGCCCAAAGGCAATCCTACTAAAATGCGAAGTAATTGCTCATACTGCGAGGTATAACAGGCTTCAATAGTATGGTGGCCACTGTTGTGCGGGCGGGGCGCTACTTCGTTTACAAGTATATTCCCTGCCTTGTCTAAAAACATCTCCACCGCAAAAATGCCTATGCCCTGCATTTTTTCAATGGTTAGCGTGGCTATGCGGCGGGCTTCGTCCTCAACGGCGTTGCTCACTTGTGCAGGGCAGGCCAAATACTCAACAAGGTTGGCAATTGGGTCAAACTCCATTTCAACCAAGGGAAAAGTAGTTGTTTTTCCTTCACGGTCGCGGGCTACAATTACGCTCAGTTCTTTTTCGCACTCCACAAATTGCTCCAGCATACAGGGGCTGTCAAAAGGGATGGAAGCGGCACCGCTCAGAATATCGGCAGCATTGCAAAGGGCTACGCCTTTGCCATCGTACCCATCGGTGCGGCTTTTGGCTGCAAATTTTGTAAACCCTGATGTGGTAAGGGCTTCCTTCCAATCGGCGGGAGAGTTTACCAATACAAAAGGTGCAGTGGGTATATTATTATTGGCATAAAACTGCTTTTGCAGTCCTTTGTCTTTTATAATCTCAAGTATTTTGGGTGATGGGATAATCAGTTTTCCTTCTGCTTCTAATTGGTGCAGGGTGTCAACTCCTACGTGTTCAATTTCATAGGTAAGCACATCACTTATGGCAGCAAGTTGACGTATTTTATCCGCGTCGGTAAGGGTGCCCACTATTTGTTCATCGGCTATGCGTGATGCAGGGGCATGGGCATCGTTTTCTAAAATATTACAATATATATTAAGGGGTTGGGCTGCTTCTATCAGCATTTTACCCAATTGCCCTCCTCCAATTATCCCTATGCGGGTATTCAAGTCGGCTTGCATGCGGCAAAGGTAAATAAACAGTTTTTAATCTTGTAGGGATGAAGTGTGAGCAATACTTATTGGGCCTTTTATCGAATAAATATTTATTAACTATTTGATTAGATAAGTCTTTAATAGATTTGTTATTGATGGAAAACAATAACACAAACAATTCGCAAGAGCAATCGGTAGAAACATTGTTTGACTATACTTTAAATCTACTGGTGATTGAGAAGAAGAAAACATGGGAAGTAAAAAATATGCTGGTTGAACAAGGTGCAACCCCTGAAGCCGCTGCTAAAGTAGTAGATACAGCTAAACAGCGATTCAACTCGATGATTATTAAAAAGGCCAATAAAGATATGCTCTTTGGGGCTTTATGGTGCGTGGGAGGTATTGCTGTTACTATATTTACATATGCTGCTGCATCAGGTGGCGGGCGCTATGTGGTAACCTACGGAGCTATTATTTGGGGGGCCATCCAGTTTTTTAAAGGGTATTCATCCAAATCGCAGATTATATATTAAGTACGCATTATTTTAAGTTACACTGCTTTGTGTTTGAAACTGCAAAACACAAAGTTTTGAACAGTATTGAACGGGGTAGTGTGGTTTATAGTGAAACACTCCTGCGGCGTGAAATTAGCGGCAAACAGGTGTTGCAACTCTTCTTTACTGTATTGGGTAATATCAAGACCACTACATTTTTTGGGTCCTTCGGTTGAAAATGTACCGATTATCAACTGTTCATTCACCCATTTACTTGTCAGGGCTATGTATGCAGCAATATTTTCAGGTGTGGTAAGAAAATGGAAAGCGGCTCTATCGTGCCATACATCATAAGTTTTTGTAGGCTTAAACTCATTAATATCGCATACAATCCATGTAACCTTCTCTGCGTCTTTACCTAAACGTTGTTGGGCTCTTTTAATAGCATTTGCCGATATATCAAGCACCGTGATATCTTCATATCCGGCTTCAAGCAAACAATCAACAAGTTTGCTATCACCGCCGCCAATATCAATTATGGCTGCGCTTTCGGGCAAGTTAAGTCCGTTAATTAAATCTAACGATGTTTGTGGCCTTTCCTGTGTCCAACTTACTTCATTGGGCTGCTTGGTTGCGTACACTGTTTCCCAGTGGGTTTTCATATCCATGCCACAAAGATACAGGGGCTATTCTCTTTGCATACAGCCGAATACAGTATAAAAGTTACTTTTCATGGCAGTTTTTTGTTCATAAAAGCATGCAATACCATTGTAATCATTTCTATACATTTTTAAGTGTCTTAATAACAGGTAGTTGACTCTGTTTCTCGATTTTTTCAACGATTTATAAACAAATATGTTTCTTTAAAAAGAAATAAAAATGTTTATTAATTTGAAAATCCGCTAAATGTATCATTACATTTGTTGCTGAAATAGAAATAAAATGGAAGCCTTAAATAAAGCATACAAAGAGCTTGCTTATAAAAAAGGGCTAACCCTGCAGGATGTTAGCCAACGGTTGGGCATGAGCTATCAAAACCTTAACCGCTTACTTACAGCTAAAGACATTAAGCTATCGCAAGCCGAAAAACTGGCATCAGCCATCAACGAACCTGTTGATACATTGCTGCAAATCCTTTCTCAACGTCATCCCGAAAACAAAAAGGGCAAGCCCTATACCGTGGCTGAAGAAACCGGACTAACGGTAAACGAGCCACAGATACCCTATTATAATGTTGACGTTACAGCCTCGGCATTTCCTGTGTTTGCTGATGAGCGCGAAGAACCCGAGTATTTTATTTCTATTCCGGCCTTTAAAGATTGCGATTTTGCAGTGCCTATATACGGCGATAGCATGTACCCCAAAATTAAGAACGGGCACATTGTGGCAGTGAAAGAGGTGAAAAACAAAGGGGTGATATTGTACGGCGAGATTTACTTGGTGATAACCGAAGATTACCGCACAGTGAAATACATACGCAAGCATCCCGGTGATGTGAGCAAAGTATTATTGTGCAGTGAAAACCCTTCGTTTGATGATGTGGAGATACCCGTTGACTCTATACTACGCCTGTTTAAAGTACGCGGTCAAATTTCAATCAACGTTAATTAAGGGTTTAGGGTAAAGGAGGCTGTAAGCCCAATGCAAAAATTGCGGGGCAGTTTGTGAACGCCGAAAATAGTGCGGGTGTGCTTGCCTTTATCTCCCAATACAGTTAAGAATAAATCCGAGGCACCGTTAACAGCTATCGGGGCATCGTCCCAATCGTCGGTACTTTGGTAAAACGCTTCAATATGGTTTAGCCCAAGTATAGCATCAAAGCCTATTTTCTCGTGCACTTGTGCAATCACATTTAAAGCGCACAGTTGCATAGCTTTATAGCCTTCATCGGTAGTAATTTCATTCCCCAGTCTGCCTTGATACAAATAGTTTCCGTTAAATATTGGAAACTGAACGGCCACATAGGCAATATTTCCTCTCACGTTTACTGAAACGTATGAACCACCCGGAGTTGATATTTGCGGAAGTTCCAGACCGAGTTCAGTAAGCTTTACAGCAATATTCATACTTAGGATTGTCCTTTTTGATTAAGCAGGTTTGTTGCAGCTAAAAGAATTTCTTGGGTGTTTGATTGAATAGCAGGGCTTGAAAAAGCAATGGTAGCTTTAGGTTCGGCTGGGTGTTTCAGTAAGGTGCGGTGCAACCATACTACATCAACCCAGTTACCGTTTTTGTATCCCACCTTTTTATATACGCCCACAGGTGTAAAACCCATTTTAACGTGAAACATGGTGCTGCCCTCGTTAGGTTGGGCAATACCGGCGTATAAGTTTATAAAATTTTGTGCTGCAAGTATTTCAAACAAGGCATTGTATAGTACTGTTGCAATACCTTTTCTCATAAAATCATCGTGTACGTAAATTGAGCTTTCGGCACTCCATGCGTACCCCGGTCTATCGCGGTGTTTGCTTGCATAGGCATATCCCACAATCACACCGTCTGCTTCGGCAATCAGCCAAGGAAAATTAATTAATAGCTCTTCTATTTTCGTTGCATAGTTGGAGACATCGCTCACCTCATATTCAAATGAAACTGTTGTGTTTTTTACAAATGGTGAATAAATGGCCAAAATTCCTTCAGCATCCTCTTTTCGGGCAACTCTAAGGCTAATCATTAATAAAAACTAAAAGGTTAAAAACTATCAACGTTAATAAATATACAGGCTTTGCACCTTTACATAAGCAAGGGCAATAATCTAAAATCCATACACTACACACACGTACCGAAAATCTTGAAAAGCCCCTTAGGGGCTGTAATTTATATACGCACTACCCAACCAAACGGGTCTTCAGCTTTACCGGTTTTTATATCGGTAAGCGTTTTGCTCAGTTTGTTTGAGTATTCCCAAGTCTCATGCCCGTTTAGGGTATAATCCTTGTCGTTGTAATTAATAACAATAATAGGCACCAGTGTTGCAGCAGTTCCTGTGGCAAACACCTCTGTTACAGTGCCGTTTTCAATCCCTTCAATAATCTCAATGATTGAAACAGGTCTTTCCTCCACTTCCACGCCCCAGCTTTTCAATAACTGTATCACGCTGTCGCGGGTAATACCTGCCAATATTGTACCGTCAAGATTAGGTGTAACTACCTTATCACCTATGCGCACAAACACGTTGGTTGTACCAGTTTCTTCAATATACTTATGCTCCTCAGCGTCTGTCCACAACACCTGCATGTATCCTTGAGCTTGTGCTTCACGAGTTGCCAACATTTGCGAGCCGTAATTACCGGCACATTTTGCAAACCCAACACCGCCTTTAAAAGCGCGTGAGTACTGGGTAGCTACTTTTACCTTTAACGGCTGCAGATAATAAGCATTAACAGGGCAGGTAAAAATGCTGAAACGGTAAGTTTCACTAGGTTTTACCCCAATAAACGCATCGGTACCGAACATAAACGGACGAATGTACAAACCGCTGCCTTCAGTTGTTGGTATCCAATTACTGTCGGTTTTCACCAATGCAGTAAGGGCTTCCATAAAATAATCTTCGGGCAATTCAGGCATACACATACGGGCTGCCGATATGTTTAGCCGTTTCAGGTTATCCGTCGGGCGAAACAAAAGTGGCGCTCCATCAGGCCCCTTTTGCGCTTTCATCCCTTCAAAAATTGCTTGTCCGTAGTGGATGGCCGATATAGCCATGCTCATAGGCACTTCCCCATAAGGCAAAATCCTCGCATCCGTCCAAACACCGTTTTGGTAATCAATAATCAGTTGGTGGTCAGAAAAAACCTTACCGAATTGAATATTGTTAAAGTCAACCTTTCCGATATTAGACTCGGTAACACGGGTAATTGCAATAGGAAGCCTTGTTGCACTTTCGCTCATTTCAATAAAAAATTAAACACACAGGTAATACAAAGAACAAGCCGGCGGGGTAACAAGTAAAAACTGTGTATAACCTTACGCAGCGGCATTATAATTTGCGTGCAAGTTTACATATTTTCCAATACAAACAAATTGATATTATGCTAAAAATGCAGGAAGGTGCAGTGAGGTTGTTTTTTGAAGGAACCACCTTGTATGTGCCCAAGCAAAAAAAGGCCGAAGGGGTTGCTTTTGAGTACGAAGGAGAGAACAACCGGTATATACTAATGCTCTTTAACCACGGAGAAAAAGGGGCATTACCGGCTAAGAACAAACCTTTTTTAGAAAAGATTTTGGGAGCGGTAAAAATGACTTTTAAGGATGTGGCTATGATGAACATTGCCAATACACAACCAGCGTTTGAAGATTTGAAGGGATATTTTGTGCCCGCAGCTTTGTTTTTGTGGGGGATTGAACCGCAAACGTTGGGCATAAAGGCTAATAAATATGAACCTATACTGTTTGATAAGGTGAAGGTGATTTGCTTAGACAGCTTACCGGAGATTGAAAGCAACGACGAGTTGAAGAAGAAACTGTGGAGCATTTTGAAACAACATTTTTTACAATGATGGAATTGGTTTTTGCTACCCAAAACCCCCACAAAGCCCGAGAAATTGAGGCAAAGCTGGGCGATGGGTTTACAATTATAAGTTTAGATACACTGGGTATTACTGAAGAAATACCTGAAACTGCGCCCACACTTGAAGGTAATGCGCTGATGAAAGCCCGCTACGTGTATGAAAAAACAGGCAGGAATTGTTTTGCAGACGATACAGGACTTGAAGTAGAAGCCCTAAACGGTGAACCGGGTGTTTACAGTGCCCGCTATGCCGGCCTTCAAAAAAATCCTGAGGATAATATACGCTTGCTGCTTGAAAAGCTTCAACCGCACAGCAATCGCAAAGCCCGTTTTAGAACAGTGATAGCCTTAATAATAGAAGGTAAAGAATACACGTTTGATGGTATAGCCGAAGGAGAAATAATAAGCAGCAAAAGGGGAGAAGAAGGTTTTGGCTACGACCCTGTGTTTGTACCTGCCGGGCATACCCGCACATTTGCTGAGATGACTTTGGATGAAAAAAACGAGTTGAGTCATCGCGCTAAGGCATTTGCTAAAATGAAAGAACATTTGAAGCGATGAGTTCCGGTGAAAAAGTAATATTACGGCCAGCCACTATTGCCGATATTGATGTATTGCGCAGTTGGGACGAACAGCCCCATGTGATAGAATCTTCACCCAACGACGTATGGGATTGGGAGTATGAATTGCCCCGTATACACGATTGGCGCGAGTTATTGATAGCCGAAGTAAATGGCCGTCCGGTGGGCTTTATAATGGTAATTGACCCTGAAAAAGAGGAAACCCACTATTGGGGTGATGCACCGCCTAATTTGCGGGCATTGGATATTTGGATTGGTGAAAGTACCGACCTGAACAGAGGCTACGGCACACAAATGATGCAACAAACATTGGAACGGTGTTTTAGCAATCCAAAGGTTACGGCTGTAATTATTGACCCATTGGCAAGTAATACCAATGCCATACGCTTTTATCAACGAATGGGATTTGTGTTTACTGAACACCGCTGGTTTGAAGAAGATTATTGTGCCATACATCAAATAACGCGCAATGATTGGGAAGCCCTAAATAAGAAATAGAATTGGCAACCGTACAGCAATACTATGATATACTTGGGGTAAGCCCCAATGCCTCAATACAGGAGATTGTGCGTGCATACCGCAAAAAGGCGATGCAGCTGCACCCCGACCGTAACCCTGCCCCTGATGCTACTCAACAGTTTATATTGTTAGAAGAAGCATATAAATACCTTAAGAATTTAAAAGAAGGGAAAGTTGCACAAAGCGGCAGCACCCAAGAGGCAGAGTTTGCCCGCTGGTGGCAGCGCGAGCAGGATAACACACGTCGCCAAGCACAAGAACGTGCCCGTATGCGCTACGAAGAGTTTGTAAACTCAGAAGAGTATAAGCTTGAAACCGCTAAAGACACCCTTACCAATGTTTTTTTTACTGCTCTCACGGTAGTCATACTGTTTATAGCACCGGTATGGGCCGTTATTACCCACGGCTGGGTTGGATTTTTTTTAAGCGTAGTAGTAATATTAGTTACGCTGCCGCTAAGTCTTGCCGTGCTGATACAAACCAAATTACTGCGCGAGTCTGTACGTAATTTTCCCTCAGCAGTTAAATACCTACTTAAGTTTACTTGGCTCGATTCTATCAAAGAGAACCCTGTTTATCTTATGGGGTTTTCATTACTTGTAAACGGCGCGATTATACTTAAAATCACCCTTAGTACAGTACTGCCCACTTTTGTTATTGTGCCTTTGTACATAGGTGCTATTGTAGGCGGCTATTGGTGGGCTTACAGAAAAAAGATATACGACCGTCATATACAATCTATTTATGGGTTTTTGTTTGCTCCTTTGTTGCTAAATAGTTTGTTTTTAATTAATTACTTAGTCAGTTTTAATCCGCATACGGAAACTTATAGGTATATTTCTAAAGTTGACGATAGTGCCGACTTTTCTTACAGGCGAAGCAGTACCATGCGTTTTGTGAAAGGTGAATATTCCAATTATCACGGGTTGCGCACTTTTGCCAGCTATGATAAGGTGAAGATGGGTAATCAAGCAACCCTTTACTTTAAGAGGGGTATATTAGGACTTAGAGTGCTAAAGGATTATGAAGTGCACTGGGTGGACGAAAAACCCGAAGAGACGATACAACCGTATTAAACCAACAACAATGACAAACCCGATTTTAGTAGAAATATACCGCAACAATGTGCTTGAGAGCTTTCACCGCGGGGTGGTATGTGTGGTAGACAGGGATAACAATATTATATACAGCGAAGGCGATGTGCAGCAAATATGCTACCCCCGCTCGGCATTAAAACTAATCCAAGTATTACCCTTGCTTGAGAGTGGTGCAGTTGAGCATTTTGGTTTCACTTTAGAAGAAATAGCCATTATGTGCGGCAGCCATAACGGTGAGGAGGAACATCAACGGGTGGTAAACTCTATTTTGACTAAGATAGGGTTGGATAAAGAAAGCCTGTTTTGCGGCCCGCAATACCCCACCGACCGAAAAACAGCCAACCAGTTAATAAAAGATAGCGGCAAGCCGCATCACATCCACAATAATTGCAGTGGTAAGCATGCCGGATTTTTGGCCTATTGTGTGTTTATGGGATGGCCGGTACAAGATTATATAAACCCTAATCACCCTGCACAGCAGGCCATTATGCAGGCTACTTCAGAGTTGTACGAATATCCTAAAGAAAGTATGGTGGTGGCACTTGACGGATGTTCGGCACCTATATTTTCCATATCGGTGTACCATCAGGCGGTAGGGTATAAAAACTTGGTACATCCTGTAAAATTCAGTCCTGAACGACAAAAAGCCTGCGCCACAATTATTGAAGCAGTGAGTAAATATCCCTATATGGTGGCCGGACGTAACCGCTACTGCACTGAAATGATGCAGGTGTGTGCTCCGCGTATTATTGGTAAAACAGGTGCCGAAGGGGTTTTTTGCATGGGATTGACCGAAGAAAAAATTGGTGTTGCCATTAAAATTGATGACGGCGAAATGCTGCCTCAATACAACGTGGCACAACGGTTTATTGAAGCCACAGGCATTTTCACCCCTGAACAACTGGCTCCGTTAAAACACTACGAGCGCGAAGAGCTGAAAAACTTTAACCAGTATGTAACCGGAGAAATCCGCACGACAGACGGTTTGTTTGAAGGCTTGGTTTTGTAAACAGCATTTTTTATGACAGATTAAAATCTGTCTCTGTTAAAATTACCTGCTTGCAAAGGACTTAAGCCCTTTGCAAGCAGGTAATTTTGGTAGCATGGGGTTTCAACCCCAAGACTTTTGGTATACCCCCACCACACCACTATTATCTTTTCGATAAAAAAGCCTAATAAAAAATGCTCTTTGCCGTTATAAGGTTAAGAGGTCTTTATGAAAAAACTAACCGCCCTTGCTGTTGTAATCCTATTGGGAGTAACTGCATTAAATGCACAAAGAAGCGCAGAGCCTCTTTTTGTTTCTTCAAAATCAATGTGGTTCAGGCCTCAGTGTGGTACAGGTTCAATCAGATGTACCCAAACTCGGTTCTTAGGTCTTATTGCTGAATTGCAATCGGGTAACGAAGCCGGTTTCATCGGTGCTTCATTAATAGTATTATCCCCACAACTACCTTTAAGTTACGGATGCAACCTTTCTGTAGGTCGTTTATTTAATGAAAAGCGTTTTGCAAGCAGTATAGCGGTATGGAATAACCTATTTATCGGTAAAGGCTTTTACATCACAAGCAGTATAAAGGGACTTCGCTACGAAAACGCTGCTTCGGGTATTTGGGCTTTGAGGCCGCAAGCCGGATTGGGATACGGTAAATTCTCATTGTACTACGGACATGAGTTTATAAAAGGAGAAAACAACTTGAACTTAGTGCAAAACACCGTAACAGCCGCCTATACCTTCTCGCGCCAATAATTAATAAACGACATAAAGTCCATAACCTCCAAAAAACCTACCTTCGCGTAGGTATGCAAACACCTGTTTTGCTTTATTTAGTCCCTACACCCATCGGCAATTTGCAGGATATTACCCTGCGCGCACTGGAGATTTTAAAAACCGTTGACGTAGTATTGGCAGAAGATACCCGCACCAGCGGCTTGCTGCTGAAACATTACGGTATAACTGCTAAACTGCAAGCTTACCACCAACACAACGAGCACCGCGAGTTGGAAGGATTGGTACACCGCATGGCTGCGGGCGAAAAAATGGCCTTGGTAACCGATGCGGGAACACCCGCTATCAGCGATCCCGGTTTTTTATTGGTGCGAGAATGCCTGCGACACAACGTAAAAGTTGAATGCTTGCCCGGTGCTACCGCGTTTGTACCTGCTTTGGTAAAAAGCGGCTTGCCTGCCACACGCTTTTGTTTTGAGGGATTCCTGGCCCAAAAGAAAGGCCGCCAAACGGCTTTGAAAGCATTGGAAAACGAAGAGCGTACCATGATTTTTTACGAATCGCCATACAGGTTGCTTAAAACTCTGAAAGATTTTGCTGCCTATTTTGGTGATGACCGACCCGCTTCCGTATCGCGGGAGCTTACCAAAATGTTCGAAGAAACTGTAAACGGCACATTGGCTGAACTACATACACATTTTACCAAAAAGCCCGTTAAAGGAGAACTGGTACTTGTAATTGCCGGAAAAGGCTATCAACCCAACGCCCCGCAAACCCATGAAGAAACTGACGAATAACTACTTGTTTTTAAGTCTTGCCGCCGGCCTCTTATTATGGCTGGCATGGCCGCCGTTTGTTACTGCCCCTTTGGCTTTCATAGGTTTTGTACCCTTGTTTATGCTGCAACAGCAAATACAAGAAAATAACCTTAAAAACCGCGTGCTTTTCTTTTATGTATTTGTAGCCATGCTGATGTGGAACTTAGCCACTACGTGGTGGGTATATCATGCTTCGCCCGCGGCGGTGGCGGCATTTGTTCTCAATGCACTACTAATGACGTTACCGTGGTTAGGTTTCCACCTCACGCGTAAAGTCTTTGGCGATAAACTGGCTTACCCTGCTTTTATCTGCTATTGGCTGGCGTTTGAATATTTACACCTCAACTGGCAAATATCGTGGCCTTGGCTCACGCTGGGCAATGTGTTTGCTACCCTGCCCAACATGGTGCAATGGTATGAGTTTACAGGATTTTTGGGTGGCAGCCTTTGGGTGTTGCTTACCAATATTTTGGTGTTTAAACTCATTCAAAGTTATACCCGCCCACGGGTAATTAACCTTGCGGTTACTGTGTTGTTGCCACTGATTTCGTCGTACATCATCCTAAATGCATTAACCACAACCGACGGCACACGCGAGCAAGATGTAGCCAACGTGAGTGTAATACAACCCAATATCGACCCGTACACGGATAAATTTGGCGGGAAAACCCCGCAGGAGCAGGTACAGATTATGCTGCAACTGGCCGAGGAGAGCGTTACCCCGAAAACACGGTTGGTAATGTTTCCTGAAACATCACTAACACAGCCTATTGAGGAAGAAGAAATAAACAACTCATCAGCCATACTGCAATTGCGTGAGTTTTGCCGCAAGCACAAAGTGAGCATTTTAACGGGAGCTGATACAAGACACCACTTTAAAGAAGGAGAAAAGTTAACAGCTACGGCAAGAAAATACAGTGACGCGGATGTGTATTTTGATGCTTATAATACTGCCTTGCTGATTGATAGCACGGATAGTGTGAAGATATACCACAAAAGTAAACTGGTGCCGGGAGTTGAGATTTTGCCCTACCCGTCTGTTTTCCGTCCAATTGAAAAGCTGTTTGACTTGGGGGGAACATCGGGCAGTTTGGGCATACAAGACGATGCCGAAGTATTTATTACTGCCGATAGCATGCACATTGCCCCGATTATTTGCTACGAAAGCGTTTATGGGGATTGGGTGGGAAGATACGTTCGCCAGGGGGCTGATTTGCTGTGCATTATTACCAACGACGGATGGTGGCGCAATACACCCGGCTACCGTCAGCACTTGCACTACGCCCGCCTGCGTGCCATAGAAATGCGCCGGAATATTGCTCGTAGTGCAAACACAGGTATCTCTGCTTTTATAAATTATAAGGGTGAGATTGAAGAACACACCAACTGGTGGGTACCTGCCCAATTAAACAGAACTACTTATTTGAAGCAGGATATGACATGGTATGCCCAAAACGGCGACTATATTGGTAAAATAGGTGCTTGGATAGGCATTATTATTTTCCTTTCAACCTTTGTGAAAAGAATAGTACGCAAAGGGCATTAAAAGATATTACACATTAGACTCCAAAAACAACAAAGGCCACACGCAAGTGTGGCCTTTGTTTTAATAATCCTTTTGCAAACCAATTACCTGCGGCTATAGTTAGGAGCCTCTTTGGTAATGGTAATATCGTGCGGGTGGCTTTCGCGCACACCTGCACCTGTAATGCGCACAAATTGTGCTTTTTGCAATTCTTCAACAGTGCGGGCACCGCAGTAACCCATACCTGCGCGCAAACCGCCAACGTATTGGTAAACAACTTCGCTTAGTGTGCCGCGGAAGGGAACAATACCGACAATACCTTCGGGTACCAGTTTGCTGATTTCCTCTTCGGCATCTTGGAAGTAACGGTCTTTGCTGCCTTCTTTCATCGCCTCAATACTGCCCATACCACGGTACGATTTCACCTTACGTCCTTCGTACAAAATGGTTTCGCCCGGAGATTCTTCAACCCCTGCAAACAACGAACCTGCCATGATGGTGCTGGCACCGGCCACAAGAGCCTTTACCAAATCGCCGCTGTAGCGGATACCGCCATCAGCAATTACGGGAATATCATACGGTTTTACTGCTTCGGCTGCTTCAAAAATGGCACTTAGTTGCGGCATCCCTATACCAGCGATGATACGTGTGGTACAAATAGAACCGGGGCCCACTCCCACTTTCACTGCATCTACTCCGGCTTCGGCCAAGGCTTTGGCAGCATCGCCTGTAGCAATGTTTCCAGCAATCACTTCCAATTTAGGGAAGGCTGCTTTTACTTTCTTCACTTCGTCAATCACCCCTTTTGAATGACCGTGTGCAGTATCAATAACTACAACATCTACTCCGGCATTCACAAGAGCGGTAACGCGCTCCAATGTATCGGCGGTAATACCCACCGCAGCACCTACCAACAAACGACCCAATGCGTCTTTGCAGGCTTTGGGGTGGTCGCGGTGCTTTAAAATATCTTTATATGTAATCAGTCCGGTAAGTTTACCGTCGTTGCTCACCACCGGCAATTTCTCAATGCGGTGTTCTTGCAAAATACTTTCAGCTTGTTTAAGCGTAGTACCTTCGGGGGCAGTAATCAAACCCTCTTTGGTCATTACTTCGCGCACAGGGCGTGAGGTATTGTTTTCAAAGCGTAAATCGCGGTTGGTTAATATACCTACCAATTTGTTTTCGCTGTCGATGATAGGAATACCGCCGATTTTATTCTCCTTCATTATCAGCAACGCGTCGGCAATGGTAGCTTCTGAGTTAAGAGTAATAGGGTCTAATATCATCCCGCTTTCGCTGCGCTTCACTTTGCGAACCTCGGCGGCCTGCCTTGCAATGCTCATGTTTTTGTGCAGTATGCCTATACCTCCTTCTTGCGCAAGGGCAATAGCCAAACGGCTTTCGGTAACGGTATCCATTGCTGATGAAACAATAGGAACATTGATGCGGAGGTTGCGGGTAAGGCGGGTAGAGGTATCTACGTCGCGTGGAAGTACTTCTGAGTAACCGGGAACGACGAGAACATCGTCAAAAGTAAGGGCTTCGCCCTTTAGTTTACTTGTATTATACATTGCAAATAAGGATTTACTAACGAGATAAGAATAGTGTGTTGTTACTCTTATTTGCGGTGCAAAAGTAGGGTTATTTTATAACGGAAACAAGAAGAAAATTAGAGTTACTGTATTTAGCGAAGGACATGAAGTCCCCCGCTTGGAAATTATATGCGTCGAATGGTTTAAAACCATTCGACGCTCTATATAATAACAGACAGAATTTTATATTCTGAACATAGGTAAGGCCCCTACAAAACGTTGTTTACCTGCTCTTTTATCTTTTCAAGCTCGTCCTTCATCACTACCACCAGTTGTTGGATGTTGAAGTGAGAAGCTTTGGCACCCAACGTATTTATTTCACGACCCATTTCTTGCGCGATAAAGCCCAGTTTCTTACCTCCGGGTTCTTTGGCAAGGGTATCGGTAAAGTAGCGGCAGTGCTGTATCAACCTCGATTTTTCTTCGCTAAAATCAATTTTTTCAAGGTAATATATCATTTCCTGCTCAAAGCGGTCTTTGTCCAGCTTTTCATCGTCAAGGGTGGCTTGCAACTGGTTATAAATACGGTCGCGCAACGCAGTAATACGTTCGCCTTCAAACTTTTCAATCTCTGGCAGGCAGTTCTGTATGTTTTCAACAAACTTCTGTAAATCCTGCTTCAAGGCATCCCCTTCTTGCAAACGGAAAGCGTCAAACGCATCAAAGGCTTGGTCGATAGTAGCTTCCACCAGTTTCCAATCGTCTTCGTCCAACTCTTCGGTATCATCGGTATTTATCACACCGGGAAACGCCAGTACTCTATCTAAAATATTACCGCTTTGGTAATTCAAAGTCTGTTGCAGTTGTTCAATCTCACCAAACAGCTTTTTAGCCATTTCGCCATCTACTAGCGGAGCATCCGCCCCTGTTACGTTGCGCTCAATGTTTAAGAACAAGGTAGCTGTTCCGCGTTCAATGCGTTTGCTTAGTTCGCGGCGTAAGGCTATTTCTTTGTTCTGCACATTGCGGGGCATACGCAGGTTAAGGTCCATAAATTTTCCGTTCAGCGATTTTAACTCGGCCTTCACTGCTATTCGGTTATTGGCTGCCTCGGCACCGCCAAACCCCGTCATCGAGCGTAATTTCATCATTCAGTGATTGTTTTTTTAGGTGTGAGGGATACTAAATACACCCCCGTAAATATTAACAGGATAAATATAATCTTTTCTGACGTAAGTACGTCTTTTTGGCTGGCAAGGGCTATAATGGTTGCAATAACGGGTTGCAGGTATATGTATGAGCCTACAAGCGTTGAAGGTGCGTGCTGCAACGCCCACGCATTAAGTAAATACGTAATAAATGTGGTGGCTACCAGCACAAACCAAAAGCAAAACCATATAAAAGGGGTAAAGCTTGCCCAATCAATCGGCTCAAGACCGCCCATACCAAAGGGTAACACAAAAAGGAAACCGAAAATAAAGTTCCACTTGCTTACGGTGATAGGGTTGTACTTTTTGATAAACTTTTTAACGTACACCAAATACACGGCGTAACTTAGGGCATTCAGGATTATATAAACGTCTCCGTACAGGGTATCTTTACTAAAGCTGAGGCGTTTACCGCCCATCAGCATCATTGCCCCTACTGCTGCGAGAACGATGCCAGCGGCTTTTACTCCGTTTATACCTTGGCGATTCACTACGGTATGGATGACAAACACAAACACGGGCGTAACCATCATTAGCACTGAGGCATTGATGGGCGTGGTGTTGGCCAATCCCTCAAAAAACATCAGCATATTGGCAGCTACCCCAAACAGGGCCGAAAGCGCCAAACCGCCTATGTCTTTACGTTCAATTTTTTCTCGGATAAAAAGGGAATGAAAAATAAGGAAAAGTATCAAGGCACACCCTACTCTCAGTACGATGAACGTGAGCGGTGATATGTATTTGGGCATTACTTCTTTGGCTAAGGAGAAGGTGGCCCCGTATATTAACGAGACGATGAAAAGTGATATATGAACCTTTAGCCGTGTACCCAAAACGGGTGCGAAGATAGTGCGGGGTACAGTAAATAACTAACGTTCACGACGGGCATAAAGCCCGACGTTGTTTCTTTTACCACGAAGGCACGAAGACGCAAAACGGATATGAATTAGGGAGCTTTGCGACTTCGTGGCAAAAACAAAAAAGATGCTTCTTGTGCTGCACGCTCTCAATAGCGACAGGTTTTATACCTGTCGTACTCCGACGGCATTCCGTTTCCCCGACGGGCATAAAGCCCGCCTCTATTAATAGAGCTCGCCCCGAATGGTATTAAACCATCCAGAATGCTGGGGTTTCTTTCTTATGCCACGAAGGCACTAAGGCGCAAAACGGATATGAATTAGGGAGCTTTGTGGCTTCGTGCCAAAAACAAAAAAGATACTTCTTGTACTGCACGCTCTCAATAGCGACAGGTTTTATACCTGTCGCAACCCTGACGGCATTCCGTTTCCCCGACGGGCATAAAGCCCGCCGTTATTAGTGGGGTTACCCCCGAATGGTATAAAACCATTCGGCGTTAAAAACAAGGGGTTGAAACCCCATGCTATCAAAATTACCTACTTGCAAAGGACTTAAGTCCTTTGCAGGTAGGTAATTACAAAAGCAGTGGTTTTTAATCCGTTGCAAATACGGTTTAGCGTATCAATTTCAACAGCAATGTTTTAGCAGCAAATGTTTGGTTGCAGTACCCTATTTTTTGTTTGATTTCAGCAGGCAGGGCGTCGCTTATTTCAGCATCGCCAAAACCACAACTTTTATAAAATCCCTCAAGGTGTGCAAAGGGAATGCAATACACGGTTCTCCCTTCGGGGGCTTGTTGCAGCAAGTGCATTACAATAGCTCGTGCAATGCCTTTGCCACGTAGGCTTTCATCCACATACATCCCCCCAAGTTCGTAGCTGTCGTCTGCAAGGGTTATCAGCCTTCCTACACCAAACAAGTTGTTGCCTTCTTCGGCAACGGCTACATACTCCTTCTCATATACCGAAGGTAAAAACTCAATTTGCTTATAAATGTTATTTACCCTATCCATATCGGCGGGCAAAGCTTTGCGCAGCATCATTTTCTATTCTTCTTGTTCAATATCTTCAAGTACAGGCAAGCTGTCAGTATTATCAGAAAGTAAAAACTGGTGTCTTTCTGCAAAAGCTCTTTGTGCCGCAATTAAATCATCTTGATACTTTATGTTTTTGCGGTCAATTTCAGTAGCAAGTTCATCCAACCGTTTTTGCTTTATATCCAGTTCATTATCATGTCCTTGCTGATTTTTAAGACTGCTTATAATTTCAAACGCTTCTTTCCAATGAAAAATATACAGCTTACGTTCGGCCTCAAAGTACTTTAATGCAGACATCCAAAACTCCTCATCGTTGGCATACGGTCCTTCTGCTTTTAGTGAGGCAATGGCACTATCGCAAAGCGCTATGCAACGCACGCGGTTCTTTTCAGCCTCTTCGTATTCATAATTTCCTATGGCGGCATTTAGATCATTCACCGCATTAATGAATGCACGTTGCCTGTCGATTAACTTCTCGTTATAGGCGGCGGCGCTTTCGCCGGTGGGTTTTGTTCGATTATTATTGCCACAGGCAGCCAGTAGCAATAGTAAACAAGCAACGGTTAACATTCTAATATCCATGTTCAGAACGGGTAAAAATTCTGTCGTGAAGATAAGATTGTAAAATAAAATTGTGTGTTAGTTGATGAAATTTACCCGGCATGTCCGAGCTGGGATTTTGGGCAAGTATGGTTACAATGCAATTACCCAATCGTCTAAAATCAGCATCCTTGGGTCGGTTTTTTAAAGAAACTGTTTGGGCAACACTGATGTTTGCCCAAACAGCAAATAGTAGCTATAAATAATGTTTATGCGCTGGCTGCTTCGGCCTCGGGGGCAATCTTTTTCACCAAGCCTTGCAATACTTTGCCGGGACCTACCTCAGTAAAGTGGGTAGCACCGTCAATCACCATTGCTTGTACGCTTTGTGTCCAACGTACAGGAGCGGTTAATTGAGCCACAAGGTTTTTCTTAATCTCGTCAGGATTGAAAATTGCACTTGCAGTAACGTTTTGGTAAACAGGACAAATAGGGTTGCTAAAACGGGTACTTTCAATGGCAGCCGCCAATTCTTCGCGGGCAGGTTCCATCAACGGTGAGTGGAACGCACCCCCCACATTAAGTACCAATGCACGTTTTGCACCTGCTGCTTTTAGGGCTTCGCAAGCGGCGTTCACGGCTTCAACCTCGCCTGATATTACCAATTGGCCGGGGCAGTTGTAGTTAGCGGGTACTACCACGCCGTTTATCCCTGCACAAATTTCTTCAACTTTGGCATCGTCTAACCCCAAAATGGCAGCCATTGTACTAGGTTTAATATCACAAGCTTTTTGCATGGCAAAGGCACGTTTGGCAACCAATGCCAAACCGTCTTCAAAACTCAATGTACCGTTGGCTACAAGGGCTGAAAATTCGCCCAATGAGTGACCGGCAACCATATCGGGTTTAAAGCTTTCGCCCAAGGTTTTTGCCAATATTACTGAGTGCAAAAAGATGGCGGGTTGGGTAACGCGGGTTTCTTTCAACGCCTCTTCGGTACCTTCAAACATTTCATCGGTAATACGGAAGCCTAATATGCCGTTAGCCTCGTTAAAAAGGTTGCGGGCTAAGTCGTTGGTCTCAAACAAATCTTTGCCCATGCCCACAAACTGTGCGCCTTGGCCGGGGAAAACGTATGCTTTTTTCATTGGTGTGAATTTGATGGCAAAATTAGGCATTTTGCGGTATTGTGTATCATGGAGCGCCGAAGGTTTAAACGACGGGCATCACGACGGGTATAAAACCTGCCTCTATTGATAGAGGCTCGTCCCGAATGGTTTTAAACCATTCCGGCCGCTGCGCTTTATTCTTATGCCGCAAAGGCACTAAGACACGAAGCAGATATAAATTAGGGAGCTTTGTGACTTTGCGACTTCGTGGCAAAAAAAAGATGCTTCTTGCTCTGCGCTTTCTCAATAGCGACTGGTTTTATACCTGTCGCAACCAAACGGGCATTAAGGCGGGTATTACGACGGGTATAAAACCCGTCTCTATTGATAGGGTGCAGCCCGAATGGTTTTAAACCATTTGTTATTTCTTTCCTATGCCGCAAAGGCACTAAGACACGAAGCAGATATAAATTAGGGAACTTTGCGACTTCGTGGCAAAAACAAAAAAAGATGCTTCTTGCGCTGCGCTTTCTCAATAGCGACAGGTTTTATACCTGCCGCAATCAAACGGGTATTAAGGTTGGCATTCCCGACGGGTATAAAACCCGCCTCTATTGATATGGTTAGCCCCGAATGGTATTAAACCATTCCGGCCGCTGCGCTTTAATCTTATGCTGCAAAGGCGCAAAGACACGAAGCAGATATAAATTAGGGAACTTTGTGACTTTGCGACTTCGAGGCAAAAACAAAAAAAGATGCTTCTTGCGCTGCGCTTTCTCAATAGCGACAGGTTTTATACCTGCCGCAATCAAACGGGTATTAAGGTTGGCATTCCCGACGGGTATAAAACCCGCCTCTATTGATATGGTTAGCCCCGAATGGTATTAAACCATTCCGGCCGCTGCGCTTTAATCTTATGCTGCAAAGGCGCAAAGACACGAAGCAGATATAAATTAGGGAACTTTGTGACTTTGCGACTTCGTGGCAAAAACAAAAAAAGATGCTTCTTGCGCTGCGCTTTCTCAATAGCGGCAGGTTTTATACCTGTCGCAACCAAACGGGTATCACGACGGGTATGAAACCCGCCTCTATTGATAGGGTGCAGGCCGAATGGTTTTAAACCATTGGGGATGGTATTAGCAAAACCCTGAATTTTATATTCAGGGTAAGTAAGTTTTAAAGGCAACAAACTGCATATTTGCCACGTTTGAAAATGCAATGAACAGGACAAAGACCTTTTACCTGCTTATTTTTAGTTTGTTTACGGTGTGCTGCATGGGACAAGCAGCCTACAATGGCCCTTATTTGGAGGCGTTGGTAAAATACAACTACAGCAACGGCGGACAGAATGAAACCCCCGGATGGGGCTTGGGATTTAGAATAGATACCGTCGGACGTCGCTATGTGGTAATTGCCAACGACGGATGGCTTACCAAATCGGAGTTTTTTTATGACAGTATAACAGGTCATGTAACCCGCGAGGTATCGTTACAACTGGCAACAGGCGTGCGGCATATTTATAATTATTTGTACGGTTGGGAAGGGGATGATACCCTGATAAGCCATCGTAGCGATTACGGGCTGACTACTACCTACATCTATCAAAATAAGCTGTTACAAAGCGTTGAGAAGGTGTATTTGGGTACGGTGTGTAAGATTGTCAATCAAAAGCCTGCTGAAAAGGGCGTTGAATTGCCCGAAAATACTACCTGTTTTGAGCGTGTTACTTTTTACCGCGACCCTGCGGGGAATATTACCGGACGGAGGTTTGCCTACTACTATTCACAGTTTAATGCACTACCAGAACGGGAGTATACTGAAAACTACCACCGAAACGCGCAAGGACTTATTGATACGGTGTTTATTGGCAATGCAGGCAAAAGAATTGTGATGGCTTTTGACTATGATAAAAAGGGGCGGATGTTGCAAGCCAACCGCAAACACGAAAACGTAGAGAAGTACGAAACGTGGGCAATGAAGTACAAGTGCAACGGCTTGCTAAAAAAAGTCACTTATCGCGATTATCCTGTAAAAGAATGGGTAGACAAATACCGATGGAAGAAGTACCGCTGGAAAAAAGAATACCCTATTATCCCTCATTTGTCGAATTTTATCAGCAGCTATGAACTAAAACTGGCCGAAGATTTCTATTTTGGCTATTGATATGCAGGCAATACTATTTTGCGGTCTTCAGGCAACAGGAAAATCATCTTTCTTCAAAGAAAGATTTTTCCATACACATTTACGTATATCGCTTGATTTGCTCAAAACAAGAAACAGGGAAAACTTATTGTTAGAGTATTGTTTAAGTACACAAATGCCTTTTGTAGTAGATAATACAAACCCTACAGTAAAGGAGAGAGAGCTATATATAGGCAGGGCTAAGCAAAAATCCTACAGAGTGGTAGGGTATTACTTTCAATCAAAATTAGTTGATGCTTTACAAAGAAATGCTACCAGAGAGGGGAAGCAACGGATACCGGACGCAGGTTTGCGGGGCACATATTCAAAGCTTGAGACGCCTTCATTTGATGAGGGGTTTGATGAATTATATTACGTTGAATTAAAGAATAACGAATTTATTATATCGGATTGGAGTAATGAAGTTTGATGATTTAGATAAAAAGATGCGGGTATATGAAACCGCTCACGATGTATGTGTATTGCCGGATATGTATATTGTTGCAAGGATTGATGGCAGGGGATTTACCAAATTAACCAAAGAAACTCTTGAACTAGACGCCCCTTTTGACAGTAGGTTTAGGGACGCAATGGTTGCTACCGTTCAACACCTTATGGAGAGCGGGTTTAAAGTGATATATGGCTATACACAAAGCGATGAAATATCATTATTGTTTGACCTCGGGGACGCATCTTTTGGCAGGAAACATCGAAAAATAAACTCTATATTGGCTGGTGAAGCAAGTGCAAAATTCTCTTTACTGATGAATACACTGGCAACTTTTGATTGTAGGGTGTGCGAGTTTCCCAATGAGCAACTAGTGATAGATTATTTTAGATGGAGACATGAGGATGCGCATAGGAATGCACTTAATGCTCACTGCTATTGGATGTTGCGCGGGCAAAACAAAACAAAAAACGAAGCAACGAAGCAAATTGAGAGACTAACAACCGCCCAAAAGAATGAGCTGTTGTTTGATGGGGGAATAAACTTCAATACACTACCAAATTGGCAAAAAAGAGGCACTGGATTGTATTGGGAGGAATTTGAAAAGGAAGGTTATAATCCTAAAACTAAGGACAAAGTGGTCTCGATTAAGAAAAGGATTAAAGTTGATTTTGAGCTGCCAATGAAGGACGACTATAATAAATTTATAGGGAGTATTTTAACTGCGCAAAAATGAAAAACCTATTATTAGCATTCACTGCCGCACTGGTTTGGTCGGCTTGCAGCTATCAGGTGCAGGTATTAACCGTAAACGCTGATTTCGCCCAACAAGATACCTTACTGCGCTATAGCAACGATACGTTTGAAATAGTGTATAACACCTATGGCAAAAACGGACAACTATCGTTTATTGTGTTTAACAAATCAAATGTACCCTTGTACATAGACTGGAAACGTAGCGCGTTTATCCGTGGTATGCAAAAACAGGATTATTGGGACGGCGATATAATAATCAACACACAAACCACGGCCGACTATAATATTTCGTGGTTATCTGCGTATTCACAAAGAAAATACTATACCCAAGGCGTAATGACCCAACAGGAGCAGATAACTTTTATCCCGCCTCGTACAGCTGTTACAATGTCTAAATTCAATATCAGTCCTCCTATCCACGCCAAAGGCACGAATGAGAAAGTAGTAAGTAAAAGCTATAAAAAAAGGGGGACAACAAAGGTGCATGAGGTGGCATTTACCAAAGAAAACAGTCCGGTTAGTTTCAGAAACTTTCTAACGCTATCCCTTAAGCATGATTTCTCAGAGGAGTTTTATGTGGATCACCAATTTTGGGTATCTCAATCAGTAATAATGGCTAAAAAGCAATACGAGGGGATGCCAGTTTTGGTTGAAGATGCGGATGCAACTTACGTTGATTATGCATACCCGTATCGCAAGCCCAACAGCTATTTTACTTACTTTTCTAATTAATACACAATGGAAATTGTTAACCCATACGCATCCATTGTTTATACAATGGTATTTATAGGACTCATAATAGCGTTGTTCTTGTTTGCAGGTTATAAGTACCTTACTTTAGGTAAAGATATACATCCGCAAAAACTGTTTTGGTTGCGTATTACCCTTATAACAGTCTTTATAATTGCCATGTTGATAGTTTTGGCTTACATAGGTTTAATAGTAACCATTAAGTACGGGGGCTTTTAGCAACCCACTACTTAATCAATACTTTTTCGGTAAGCATGCGGTCTTTGTAGCGCACCTTTACAACGTATTCACCCGCAGGCTGGCCAAGGTAATAAAATGGGTGATAAAAGTACCCTTTCTTGTTCAGCGCAACCATTTGGCTACTTACAGATACCCCAGCTACGGTTTGCATTTCCACCTGCACACTGTCGCCTTCGGGGGCCGCCACCTTTGCAATCACATGCACCTTGCCGTTTAAGTAGTTGGGATAGGCATACAACTTTTCGGTGGTTTTATCCTCCATGCGGGTTCTGGTTTTTTGTTGCTCATGGCACTCACGGTAAGCTGCAATATATCGGTCGCCAAAAAACACATCCTCACTTGCATTTTGGTACACCTGATAGATAAACTCTTCAAAATTGGGAGTAAGTACCTCGCTACGGCCTACCAGCACCCGTTGTGTACTAAGCGGCAACGGCTCTATTTGTAGCGGCAAAATGGCATCGGTAACAGGGCGGGGTACAATCCAAAATACCTTTAAGCCGGGTACATCAAAATAGCTGTGTTGCCATGTTTTCAGCATTGCTTCCGCTTCATCCTTATACAAACCAGCAGCTACCAACGCATTTTTAAAGTTGGTTTTCACCCGTTCCACCGTCAATCCTTGCACCGCTTTGGGGTACATGGTTACCATCACTCCCTTGCCCATGCTGCCAGCCCACCAAATTTCAGCAGGGCCGTTCATAGGTTTGTGATATACCATCGCATACAAAACCTCATCGTTACTATTGTTATTAGTAATTGCAAACAAACCGTGCTCGTTAAAATAGGTTTTCATTTGCACCTCAAAATTGCCAATGCCTCTATAAAACAAGTACTTTTCAGTTTGGGCAAGGGTGTCTTTTGTAGTTATCAGGTTTGATTTTGTAGCCCTCGGGCTCATCCATACCGGATTGTTTAGTGCCGGTTCGGTATATTTTTCAGCAATGCCCGGTTTTTGTAAATGTCCGGCCCACTCAATAAATCCTTCTTGCGCACCGCCTGTAAAATCAATGGGTTTAGTACATTTAGTAATACCTTCGCTGCCCCCGCTGCGTTGCGGGTACCATTGGCTGATAAGCCCGCCCTTAAACCCAACTTTTACCTTCACATCCATTTCTTTGGGCGAATAAAAGTATAGCACTGGCGTTTCCATTTTCACGGTTACGTTTTTCAACTCGCAGTTTTTCGGGGTGATTATTTTGGCTTGAGAATCCGTAGCACCGCGCATATCCAAATTATATACAAAAGGAGGTAGTGCCTCTTCGTCAAGGTACAACCCTGTGAGTTGTTTTCCGCCCGAAGTGGTAAGCGAAGTAAAAGTACCCCATTCATGCACCGTAATAATGGAGTCGTTTTGTGCAAAAGCCCCCAAGAAACAAACTATTGAGAAGAAACTAAAAACCGTTTTTTTCATACCACGATAAAACCTGAGGCGAAAGGTAGAAAATTGCAGGGTATTTTAAGAAATGACCATCATAATTTTACACTTTACGGATATGGCATAAGTTTTCATAAGTACATTTCTAGCATAACATTTGCATGTATAGGGCGGTGCTATTACTGACTGCCAAAACATATCCACAAGCGCGTGGATAATTGGGTACTTAAAACCCTTGCAAACCTTTGAATATTCAGCGTTTAGAGGTATTTTTACAGACTATTTTTCAATAAAAGAGATATGAGTGAAGCAGCTATGGAAAAAAAAGATTACGGTGCCGATAATATTCAGGTACTTGAAGGTTTAGAAGCGGTGCGTAAGCGCCCTTCGATGTACATTGGCGATACCGGAGTAAGGGGATTGCACCACTTGGTATATGAAGTAGTAGATAACTCTATTGATGAGGCATTAGCAGGGTATTGCAAAAACATTTTTGTTACCATACATGAAAGCAACGCGATTACCGTACTTGATGACGGTCGCGGTATTCCTACAGGAATACACACAAAAGAAAACCGCAGCGCCCTTGAGGTGGTAATGACGGTATTGCACGCCGGTGGTAAGTTTGATAAAGATACATACAAAGTATCGGGCGGTTTGCACGGTGTGGGTGTTAGTTGCGTAAACGCACTAAGTACATTGTTGCGCGCCACTGTATATCGTGATGGTAAGATTTGGAGACAAGAATACAACGAGGGTAGACCCCAATACGATGTAAAAATAATCGGGGATACCGAAAAACGCGGTACTGAGGTTTATTTTGAACCCGATGGCTCAATTTTTACCAGTACAGAATATAATTTTGATACGCTGAGTGCCCGTATGCGTGAGCTTGCCTACCTAAATAGGGGCATACGCATTACCATCAGCGATGAGCGTGAAAAAGACGAAAACGGTACTGTAAAATCAGAAACCTTTTACTCAGAAGGAGGTTTGAAAGAATTTGTAGGCTACCTTGACGGTACCCGCGAAAAACTGATTCCGGAACCGATATATGTGGAAGGTGAAAAAGCAGGCGTGCCTGTTGAAGTAGCGTTGCAATACAACAACGGATACAGCGAAAACCTGCATTCGTATGTAAACAACATTAACACCATTGAGGGCGGTACACACGTTGCGGGTTTCCGCCGTGCGCTTACCCGTACCCTAAAAGCATACGCCGATAAAGAAGGCTTGCTTAAAAACGTAAAATTTGAAATTAGCGGGGATGACTTCCGCGAAGGTTTAACCGGTGTTATCTCAGTAAAAGTGGCTGAACCTCAATTTGAAGGTCAGACCAAAACCAAACTGGGTAATAACGAGGTGATGGGAGCTGTTGACCAATGTGTGGGCGATATGCTGAACAATTACCTTGAGGAAAACCCCAAAGAAGCCCGTATTATTATTAATAAAGTGGTGTTGGCAGCTACTGCCCGTCATGCGGCCCGTAAAGCCCGCGAAATGGTACAACGTAAAGGTGCTATGAGTGGTGCAGGTTTGCCCGGTAAATTATCAGACTGTGCAGAATCGGACCCCGGAAAATGTGAGATATTTTTGGTTGAGGGTGATTCAGCAGGCGGTACAGCTAAACAAGGCCGTAACCGTAACTTCCAAGCAATTTTACCCTTGCGTGGTAAGATTTTGAACGTTGAAAAAGCCCTTGAACATAAGATTTACGAGAACGAGGAGATAAAGAATATGTTTACAGCGTTGGGCGTAACCATTGGTACTCCCGACGATGAAAAGGCACTGAATATTGAGAAGCTGCGTTATCATAAAGTGATTATTATGACGGATGCTGACGTGGACGGTAGCCACATCCGTACACTGATATTGACCTTCTTCTTCCGTTACATGAAGGCGTTGGTTGATTTTGGGCATATTTACATTGCAACTCCACCGCTATACCTTGTGAAAAAAGGTAAAGAAGAGCGTTACTGCTGGACTGAGACTGAACGCGAAGCTGCGGTGCGCGAAATAGCCAAAGACGGTAAGCTGGAAAGCGTGAACGTGCAACGTTACAAAGGTTTGGGTGAGATGAACGCTGAACAGTTGTGGGAAACTACCATGAACCCTGAAAAACGTACCTTGAAAAGGGTTACTTTGGAAAGTGTTGCAGAGGCCGACCACATTTTCAGTATGTTGATGGGTGATGAAGTACCCCCCCGCCGTGAGTTTATTGAAAGCCACGCTAAGTACGCTAAGATTGATGCCTAATTATCAGGTTATCAGAAATTAGTTAATCCGTATAAAACTAAAACCCCGTTGCTCATCAGTAGCAACGGGGTTTTTTATTTGCTTCTTTTCACAAATGCCTTCGCAACCGCTTTACCTTACGCCTGCCAAGAGTGCGGTTGACTTGTCCTGAGCCTGCCGAAGGAGTGCGGTTGGTTGTTGTCATTCACAATTTTTTAGTGGATAGATTCCCGCCTGCGAGGGAATGACGGAATGCTATCAGCACCCACCCTGTCTTTCTGAGCGATAGCGAAGAACCTTATTACAACTGTGTTAACAAAGCGAGATAAGATGCTTCCTTCGTCAGCATGACAGCGGTAAGTGCGGCAGCAAAGTCCTGAGCTTTCCAAAAGAGTGCGGTTGCTAAATCCTGAGCTTGCCGAAGGGTGCGGCTGCAAAGTCCTGAGCCTGTCGAAGGAGTGCGGTTGGTTGTTATCATACACAACTTTTTAGTGGATAGATTCCCGCCTGCGCGGGAATGACGGAATGCTATCAGTACCCTCCCTGTCTTTCTGAGCGATAGCGAAGAACCTTATTACAACTGTGTTAACAAAACTGGATAAGATGCTTCCCTCGTCAGCATGACAGCGGCAAGTGCGGCGACAAAGTCCTGAGCTTTCCAAAAGAGTGCGGCTGCCCTGTCCTGAGCCTGCCGAAGAGTACGCGGCAAAGTTCTGAACTTGCCGAAGGAGTGCGGCTGGCGTGACTCAATTAGCTCTCCATGATTTTACAGTTTTAGAAATTGGGTATAGTTTTTTGATAAGCGTTCTAAACGCTCATAGCTCTCAGCAATCAAAGCCTGCTTTTTAGCCCTGCTCCAACCTTTCAACTGTTTTTCACGCAAAGTAGCCTGTAGCTTGGTTGCGTAATATTCAAAATATAACAACCTAACAGGTCTGCGACTAAATGTATAACCACGTTCGTACTTGCCATTTTGGTGTTCGGCAAGCCGTCTCTCAACATCTGTTGTAAACCCAATATAATAGGAGTTATCCGCGCATCGTAATATGTAAACAACGTATTGTTTCATAGCCGTTAATACGCAGTTATTGGTAATTGTAAATCTTAGCCAGCCGCACTCCTTCGACAGGCTCAGGACAGGGCAGCCGCACTTGCCGCTGTCATGCCGACGAAGGAAGCATTTTATCCAGTTTTGTTAACACAGTTGTAATAAGGTTCTTCGCTATCGCTCAGAAAGACATTAAAGCGGTCTCTCTGTATCTTATCGAGAAGAGTACATCTTCTCGTAATAGTTCATGTAATCACCACTGGTAATTTCTTCCATCCATTGTTTGTTGGCAAGGTACCAATCAATGGTTTTTTCAATCCCTTCTTCAAACTGTAATGATGGTTGCCAGCCCAGTTCGTTCATTATTTTATGGGCTTCAATCGCATAACGAAGGTCATGGCCGGCACGGTCGGTAACGTAGGTAATCAGCTTTTCAGCCGTACCTTCAGGATTGCCTTGTTTCTTATCCATCACGCGGCAAATCACCTTCACCAAATCAATGTTTTTCCACTCGTTAAAACCGCCGATGTTATAAGTTTCACCCATTTTTCCATGGTGAAATACCACATCAATAGCGCGGGCGTGGTCAACCACGTACAACCAATCGCGTACGTTTTCACCCTTACCGTAAATGGGCAATGGCTTATTGTTAAGAATGTTGTTAATACAAAGGGGTATCAGTTTTTCAGGAAACTGGTTAGGGCCGTAGTTATTGCTGCAATTAGTAATTACAATCGGCAGTTTGTAGGTATTGTTATAGGCACGTACAAAATGGTCGCTGCTGGCTTTTGAAGCAGAGTAGGGCGATTGCGGGTCGTAGGCGGTAGTCTCGTAAAAAAATCCACCTTCATCTAACGAGCCGTATACCTCATCCGTACTAATATGGTAAAACAGTTTGCTTTCCATACCGTCGGTTTTCCATACATCGCGGGCAGCGTTCAACAAATTAACCGTACCAATTACATTCGTATTCACAAAATCCAAAGGATGCGTAATAGAGCGGTCAACGTGCGATTCGGCAGCCAAATGCAGTACCCCGTCAAAACGATGTTCTTCAAACAAACGTTTCATGGCTTCCCCGTCAACAATATCAGCTTTTACAAACGTGTAGTTAGGGCTGTTTTCAATATCCGTCAGGTTTTTAAGGTTGCCTGCGTAAGTAAGTTTATCAAGGTTAAAAATTTGGTAGTTAGGGTATTTGTTTACAAACAACCTCACTACGTGTGAGCCTATAAAGCCGGCACCACCGGTTATCAATATTTTTTTATCAGCCATAAAAGGTATTAATCAACAGAAATCAGTTCAACATCAAATATAAGGGTACTATTGGGCGGTATCAAGCCCTCTTTTTTATCACCGTAACCCAATTTAGGCGGAATGATAAAGCGGAATTTATCACCGGTTTTCATCAAACGTATGCCCTCATCCCAACCTGCAATTACATGGGCGTTTGCCAGTATAAATTTAAACGTATGCCCCGTAGGGTACGAAGCATCAAAAACGCTGCCGTCTTCAAAATAGCCTGTGTAATGCACCTCTACCGTACGCCCGTTGTAGGCTTGATCGCCTTCGGGGTTATCGTGCGCTATTATGTATTTCAACCCGCTTTTTAGCTTTATGGTGTCTTTACCGATAATATTAAACGGAGGCGGTATTTTGGTTTGTTTATCATCAACCACCACTACATCGGGGGGTAATTCATCATAAGTGCCTAACACCAAAAAACGTATTTGAAGCGGGAATGGCTTAAAAGGCTGGGTAGGTAAAAACGCCTGCCAGTATTTTACAACTGTTGTATCGGGGATGTTTATGCGCACATCGTCGCCCACTTTAAGCAAGCGTAGGGTGTTTATCCATGCCTGTTTCCAGGGGTCGTCAACTAACGAAATTACTTGAGCGCTGCCTTGTTTATAGGTGTTTTTAATCTCAACACCTTGTTGGGTTTTTATTACAAAATGGCAATTGGCAAATTTTTTTCCGGCAAGGCTAAGGCCTGAGCCGTGTTCTTTAAAAACTACCTGTATGCCAGCACTGCCGCTGATAGTATCTTGAGCAAAAAAAGGCAGGCTACTGAGCAGCAACCCGAGGGTTAGTAGTAGCCTGCCTTTTTTAAGTATCATAGAGATTTTAATTAGTTACCATGTTGGGGAGCAGCACCTTTGGGAGCTTCTTTTGAAATGTCTAACAATTCAAGCTCAACCATTACAGGAGTGAAGGGAGGTATTGCACCGCCGCCTTGGCTGCCTTGGAAGTACTCAGATGCACAAACAAAACGGGCAGTGCCGCTTTTCTTCATTTTCAGCATTACTTCGTACATAGCAGGAGGCAACATGTTTTTGCTTAACGGACCATTTACAGGAGGGTTTTCCATAGTAAGGTCAGCAATTGCTTTACCGTCCAAATCAAACGCACGTACTTTTACGCTGATGTTATCGCCTTCCATTGGCAAACCGCCAATACCGGCATTCTCAATCACGTAATGTACTGTACCTTCACCAATGGTTAGTTTTTGAAGGTTTTTGTAGTTTTTCTTCTTTAAGAAAGATGAAATTTTTTGAGCTTCTTCGGCTTTCAGTTTCTTTTCTTTCTCTTCGCGTTCTTTTTGTATTTGCTCAGCAGTTTTAATGCTGTTCAACTCCATTTCAAAAATAAGCGGGGTGTTTGGACCTATCGGACCAGCACCTTCTTTACCATAAGCAAGGCTTGAGGGTACAAACAGCATCCATTTTTCGCCTACTTTAATCTTATCAACTACTTCCATCCAGCCTGCAATAGCACCGCCTTGGCCAACTGCTACCGTAAAGGCTTCTTTGCCAATGTTACTGTCAAACTCTTTACCGTCTAAGAATGTACCACGGTAGAAGAACCCTGCAACATCACCATTTATAGCAGTTTTGCCGGTGGTTTCTTTCATTTTCACATACATCAAACCGCTAGGAGTACGCTGTAATTTATCAGCAACACCATACATTTTAGCAGCTTGCTCAAGTTGTTTAGTTTCAGCTACCAATACTTTTTGAGCTTCTTCTACTTCTTTTTGCTTTTTATCAGCTTGTTCTTTATCAAAAGTTTCTTTGCTTTTGCTGGCTACTACTGCTACAGTAATGGTAATTTCTTCACCTGCTTTTACAAACGGAGGCATTGTGCCGCGAGCTGTTTTAGAGAAGAATGAATCAGCCACTACTTTAAACTGAACGCTATCACCGCCTTTTAGCAAAGCAAGACCGCCAAACAAACATCCATCGTAAGTAGGAGGAGGCACCAACATTTCAGTTGGCAAAGCTCCATTTTGGTAAGTGCTGTTGATTAATGAATCGGTAGCACTTTTAATTACGAAATGGAATTTTAAGTACCCGCCTTCACCGGCTACTTCGCTGGTGTCAGATTCTACAAGGTACATATATTTCAGACCTTCGTCGGTGGTTCTAAAACCTTTGTTACAAGCACTTGTAACAACAATAAGCAGTGCTGCAAAAAGGCCTGCAAGGGTGTTAATTTTCATTTATGCGGTTTAAGTTAAATATTCTTTGTAGCTAACAATTGCGTTTTTAAACTTGGCAACGGTTTCTTCTAACGACAGGCTTGATTGTCCGCCTGCTGCGCTAAAGTGGCCGCCGCCTTCAAAAAACTCACGGGCAAATTTATTGGCAGGGAAACGTCCCTTGCCTCTAAAACTCATCTTCACCAACACAGTACGGTCAACTATCAACACGGCCAACTCGATGCCCTTAATACTCAGGCCAAAGTTAACCAATCCTTCGGTATCACCCGTTTTTATGTTGTATTGTTTCAACTCTTCGGCAGTAACTGTTATTATTACTGTGTTCAATCCTTCCAGCACTTCCATTTTGTTGCTAAGGATATAGCCTACAAATTGCCAACGCGATGCCGTGAAACTATCAAAAATGTGGTTGTGTATTTTCCAGTGCTCAACACCGGTTTCCAACAATTCAGCCGCAATGCGGTGGGTGTTGGGTTTAACACTATCAAAACGGAAAGAACCTGTATCGGTCATAATACCAGCATACAAGCATCCGGCAATGTCTTTATCTACGTGCTCTTTACCGCCAAAATCAACAATAAAGCGGTATATCAACTCAGCGGTAGAGCTGGCAGTAGTGTCCCAAAGGTCAATATCTTCAAAACCTTCTTTTTCAAGATGGTGGTCAATAAGCACTTTTACCGCTTTGCTTTCACGCACATCGTTACCAAACTCGTTAATACGTTTTAAAGAGTTAAAATCAAGGCAGAAGATGATATCGGCGTTCAATGCAAAATCGCGGCATTTTTCAGGATGAAACTCGTACACAAAAACTTTTTCTTCGCCCGGCATCCAGTTTAAAAACGAAGGATAATCAGTAGGCGAGATAACAGTGGTGAAGTACCCCAGCTTTTTGAAAAAGTTATACAAGGCCAGCGATGAGCCTAATGCGTCGGCATCGGGTTTGTGGTGGGTGGTGATAACAATGCGCGGCGAGCGCGTTTTTTCTAGAATTTCTTTTACCCTCGATGCGGCGTTCACGTAATTTTAAATTTGGCGCAAATGTCGCTAAAATGAAGATTAAATCATAATTTCGCGGAAAATTTAAGAAGAATGGCTACCAACCAGACATTTACAATGATTAAGCCTGATGGCGTGAAGAACGGCCACATAGGCAACATTTTGAACAAGATTACTGAAGCCGGCTTTGCTATCAAAGCCATGAAGTACACCTACCTTACCCCTGAAAGGGCCGGACAATTTTACGAGGTGCATAAAGAACGCTCTTTTTACAAAGAGTTGGTTGATTTTATGAGCAGCGGACCTATTGTAGCTGCAATTTTGGAAAAAGACAACGCAGTTGAAGATTTCCGTAAGCTAATTGGCGCCACTGACCCTCAAAAAGCTGAACCCGGTACTATCCGTAACCTGTATGCAAAAAGCATTGATGCTAACGCAATACACGGTAGCGATAGCGACGAAAATGCCGCTATTGAAGGTAATTTCTTCTTCTCACAACTAGAGAGGTTTTAATTTAAGGCTTTTGCCTTTTTAAGATACTAAGCACCCCACAAGGGTGCTTTTTTATTTTAAAGTGTTTATAAAAGGCGTTGTCGGTTGACAATTAGGCTTTTATGAAGGGCATCAAAAAAAGTGAAGGCGTGATTTAGTAGGGTAGCTTATTGATTTGATTTTCAATATGTTTCTGTTAGCTCAGGGCAAAAGATATTTTGTAAATTTGTTTCAATAATCAATGTATTTATGGAAGGAACCGTAGGAATTATTGCAAAAATAATTGTTGGAGCAGTAGCACTTGAGCACTTGTACATTTTATGGATTGAAATGTTTGCTTGGGAAACCAAAGGCAAAAAAACATTCAAGTCCTTGCCGGAACATTTATTTCACGACACAAAAGGATTAGCTGCTAATCAAGGGCTTTATAACGGTTTTTTGGCTGCGGGTCTTATTTGGTCGCTACTCATCACAGATAGTATATGGCAACATAATATTGCATTATTTTTCCTTGGCTGTATTATTGTGGCTGCAATTTTCGGAGCCATTTCAGCCGATAAGAGTATATTTTTCAAACAAGGAGTTCCGGCATTGGTCGGATTCATACTTGTCTTGATGGCGTAAAGTCTTTACGCAATAATCACCACGCTCGAAGGAGCAAACTTTTTGAGTAGCGTTTTCGATTGTTAAGATTCGTTCGTTCTCCTAAGCGGGTCGGGGCTTGATTACACTTTTTGACTTACTTCTGTTTTCCTCCTCCTAAATCCTCCTCCCGAGGAGGACATTGGGGTGCAAACCGTATTCAAAATTTCCTTGGGTATCAAACACTTATTCGACGTTCATTGTCCTCCGCAGTCGGGGCTTGATTTCACTTTTTGACTTACTTCTGTTTTCCTCCTCCTAAATCCTCCTCCCGAGGATGACATTGGGGTGCAAACCGTATTCAAAATTTCCTTGGGAATCATATACTTGTTCGACGTTCATTGTCCCCCGTAGCCGAGAGCTTGATTTCACTTTTTGACTTACTTCTGTTTTCCTCCTCCTAAATCCTCCTCCCGAGGAGGACATTGGGGTGCCAACCGTATTCAAAATTCCCTTGGGTATCACATACTTGTTCGACGTTCATTGTCCCCCGCAGTCGGGGCTTGATTTCACTTTTTGACTTGCTTCTGTTTTCTTCCTCCTGAATCCTCCTCCCGAGGAGGACATTGGGGTGCAAACCGTATTCAAAATTTCCTTGGGTATCAAACACTTGTTCGACGTTGATTGTCCCCCGCAGGCGGGGGTAGGGGGTGGAAAATCCGGGTTTCATTATCCTCAATCCATCGTTCGATATACAATGCAACGTTATTAATATCGTTAAGTACTTCATTATCCGTAAATCGTATTAATGTAAATCCAAGTCTTTCCAGTTCTTGTTGCTTAACGATATCCTTTCGATAAACATAATCTCTTGTATGTGTCCACCCGTCTACCTCAATTACCAATTTTAACTCCTTGCACATAAAATCAGCTATGTAAGTTGAAACAGGTCGCTGCCGTCTGAATAGATACCCTTTCATTTTCCTTGCACGCAAAACATACTTCCATAAGCAGGCTTCAGCTTTGGTCATGTTCTTCCTTAGTGAGTTAGCAAAAGGCTTCAGTTTTTTGTTGTAAGCATAGTTGTTTGTTTTATCAGCTATTTTCATAGCCGTTTATTTCGTTTTATTGACGGATTGTAAATGAAGATTGTGAATTATGTTGAAACTCAATAACCTCCTCCTAAATCCTCCTCTCGAGGAGGACATTGGGGAGCAAGCTTTATTCAAAATTTCTGCTGGTATCTAAACTTGCCCGACGTTCCATGTCCCCCCGGAGTCGGGGTAGATAGTATCGGAAAGCTATCCCTTTTTAGCCACGCAATACCACATACGGTTGATGTTTTCAGTGGTATCAATAGTGAAGCCGGCTTTTTCAAGCAATTCATCCACCAATGCCCTGTCAAGGCGTAGTTTGTAGTACGAACTTGCCGACTGTTTCCAGCCTTTCCCGTCTTTTTGGTGCAATATATCAGTCACCCGAACCCTATCGGCAAAATACTCTAAGAAACAGGTGTGTATTTGGTTTTCATCACTACGTACGGGGATAAACCGTTGTTCATCAGTAAGTGCAACGCCGTAATCACGGTACGAAACAATAAATTTCCCCCGTTTTTCAAGCCGCTCGTATACATCTTTAAAAAATTGCAACAGCACTTCAACCGATGGCAGGTGGGCAATGGTATCGCCCATACAAACAGCCAACCCGGCTGTGAGTATGCGGGTTTTAAACTTGGTGAAATCGTCTTCTATAACATCTATATCCAGCCCGCCCTTATTGCTTTTAAGTTCTTGCAGTAATTGCTTGTTAAAATCAATAGCTACCACACTAAAACCCAAATTGGCCAGCGAAACAGCATGCAAACCGTGCCCGCAACCCAAATCAACCGCAATGTTGTTTTTAGGGGGCTTTATTTTAAACTGTTTAAAGATGGCTTGCTGTGCTTGCTGCTGGGCAGCAAAATCGCCGGCCATCCAACTGTAAAAGTTGCCCAAATGGCTGTCGTAGTGGTGTTTTACGCTCACAGTGTTTTGCTTTTAATGCAGCACAAACTGCACATACTTAATTACCTCACCTTTTTCGGTAAATATCTTTTCGTAAGTGGTTTTAATGGATAGGTAATCATCCAAAAACGGTGCTTTGTACAAATCGGCAGTGTTGCGTATCACAGGCAGGCAAAGCTCTTCTATCACTTCCATTGTAAACTCGTACAAGGGTGTGTTATCTGTTTTTAGGTGTATAGTGCCGCCTTTACGTAAAATGTTTTTGTAAAGGTTAAGAAAACGAGGGTGAGTAAGACGTTTCTTGGCACGGCTCAGTTGGGGCTGCGGGTCGGGGAAGGTAATCCATATCTCGCTCACCTCTTCAGGGGCAAAGTATTGGTCAATCTTTTCAATGTCGGTGCGCAAAAATGCTGCATTGCCCATTCCTGCGTCCAACGCCAGTTTAGCCCCGTTATACATACGGTGGCCTTTAATATCTACTCCAATAAAATTTTTTTTGGGGAAAGCCTTGCCCAAATTCACCGTGTACTCGCCCTTGCCGCAAGCAAGCTCAAGCACAATGGGATTGTTGTTTTTAAATACCTTTTCGCCCCAAGTGCCTTGCATCCCTTCGGGGAATTGAAACACGTGCGGAAAGGTGAGCAGTAAATCCCAGCGTTTTAATTTATTCTTACCCATTTTGCTGCGAAATAACTAATTAACGTGTATTTGACGAAAGAATATTTTGTACTTGGTAGGGAAGACGGGTATAAAGCCCGTCGCTATTGTAGGGTTGCATCCCGAATGGTTTAAAACCATTCGGGATGTTCATCGCAAAAGCCCTGAATTTTATATTCAGGGTAATATTGGGGCAAACGCCGTGTTTTTTGTGCTGCAAACTCTCAATAACGGCAGGTTTTATACCTGTCGAACCCCGATGGGCATCTCATCCCCCCGACGGGCATAAAGCCCGCCGCTATTGTAGGGGTGCATCGCGAATGGTTTTAAACCATTCGCGATGTTACATCGCAAAAGCCCTGGATTTTATATTCAGGTTATACCGTAAAAGGCATAGCTGCCTCAAATTGAAGCGGGTTTCCGTTTTCACCATTAAAGCGGAGTAAATGAGCATGCAACATTAAACGGGGTTCGGTTACCTCGTAATTGAGGGGCGGGTAACGTTTATCGCCCACAATGGGGTGGCCGGTAAATTGCAAATGGATGCGTATTTGGTTGGTGCGGCCGGTTTCCAACACACATTCAAGCAAAGAGGTATCCGTATTGCGGCTAAGAACGGTGTAATGGGTAATAGCTTCTTTGCCGTGGCTACCGTCAGGGTAAGCACGTATGTCTAAATGATTATCGGGATTGCGACCGATAGGAATATTCACCGTGCCTTCATCAGCACTTACAATGCCATGCACCAATGCGGTGTACTTACGTAATGCAACCTTTTCCCTGAACTGGGGAATAAGTAATTCCCTGCCTTCAATGGTTTTGGCTACCACAATCAAGCCCGAAGTATGTTTATCCAAACGATGTACTAAGCCGTTTTCCAGCTCGGTAGTTTGCACCGTGCTTTGGTAGTAATAGGCCAAGGCATTTAATAAAGTCCCGTAATAGGTGCCCAATCCCCCGTGGCAGGCCATGCCGGATGGCTTGTTAATCACAATCCAATGTGGGCTTTCGGCAATTATTTCAAGGGGAATGTTTTCGGCAAATATTTTTTCGTGAGAGGTATAGGGCGATAAGATTTTTATCACGTCCCCGTTTTTCACCAAATCCTCCTCATTGGGTTGCGCATCATTCAGCAGTAACCAGTTTTTATGAAACAGCAATAACACCCGCTCTTTTTTAAACCCCCTGCGGTTGTGTAGCAGGTATTGCTCTAATCCCTTTGGGCGAGCAAGGTTTTCAACAACAATGGTTTCGCGGATGTGCATCGGGGTGTTTATTTCAGGCTGTGCAGCACGTCCACCGTCCAAGCCTCCGGTTTACCGGCAAACAACACTTTGGTGCGTGCCCAGGTGGTAGCAAACAATTCAGAGTGTCGATACGTTTCAAGGTTTTCCTCAGCATTCCAGCGGCTGTAGGTAAAAAACACATTACCATCGGGTTTTTCGCGCAGCAACTCAAGGTATTGGCAGCCTTCAAAGTTGCGTATCAACTCTTTTGATTCTTCAAACACCTGCAAAAAATCCTGCGTGGCATCCGGCCTAAACGTCATTTTAACTATACGGGTAATCATATCCTAAAAAACACTCTCTGATTTTATAACAAACTTCCTGTTTTGGGGGTTTTGGCAGCACTACTAGACGGGTTGCTGTCAAAAAACTCTACTGTTACCCGTTTGCCTTTTTCAAGTCCCAACAGTTGGCTGGCTTCGGCACGGTTCACAGCAATTTCAAGCAAACCGTCTTCATTAAAAAAGCAAAGGCTCTCGCCTTCTTCCACATCGCTGTAGTGTTCGCTGATGCTATTAATACTGTCAAAGTAATTCAGCACCACCTCAAAATTGCGACCAGCCCTCACATTATCAAACATGGTACGGGTAATATTGGTAATGGCATTGTTGTAGTTGTTCACATACAGTATATGTCCGCGCAACTTGTCTTTGCTCTCCAGCGGTTGCTCTAATAATTTTTCAAGCACGTGGTCAATGCGTTTACCCACCTTCTCAATACCATTTTGTGCAATGGCAATGGCAGCAGGCACCAGTGCGTGCTTAAGGGGGAAGAAATTACCTTCGGGCATCTCTTCGTAGGGCAATTTATAATATACCGTTTCGTCGGCTGGGGCAAAAAGGGTGAGCAATCCGTTATCGGCAGTAATAAAAATCTGACCCTTGTACACACAAGCCAATAAGTTGGGATACTTTTTAAAATCTACATCAACCGATATAAGGTGAATGGTTCCCTGTTCAAAATCATCTACACAGGTGCGCATCATGTAAGCGGCTTCATCGATAGAAAAAGGTGTGATGTGGTGTGCAACATCAATAATAGTGGCCGTTGGCAAGGCTGCCAGCAACCTCATTTTTGCCTTTGCCAATAAGTGCGTATCTTTTCCTAAGTCGGTAGTGAGTGTAAATATTGGCACAGTGGGTAAATATGAGTTAAATTAGCAGCAAAATTAGTTTTAAATCTGTTGAACGAAAAATTCATTCTGCTTGACGGGGTAAACCCCGTGGAGCTATGGGGAGCTAACAACAGCACCCTTAAATTGTTACAAATAAAATATCCCGGGATAAAAATTGTTTCGAGGGGAAATGCGGTGAAGTTGAACGGTGAGGCCGGAGATATCGCCGACTTTAGCGAAAAATTTGATAAACTGTTGCTTGCGCTTAAAAGGTCGGGTAAACTGGAAGAAACCACAGTACACGAAATTTTGGATGCACAAGAAGCAGATATAGCAGATGTATTGCCCCCCGGCAAAGACGATGTGCTGGTATATGGTAACCACGGTAAAATTGTGAGGGCACGTACGGCCAACCAACGCAAAATGGTGGAGTATGTGGCCAAGAACGATGTGGTGTTTGCCATAGGGCCTGCGGGTACGGGAAAAACCTACACTGCGGTTGCTTGTGCGGTGAAGGCTTTGAAGGACAAAGAAATTAAACGCATTATACTGGCGCGTCCCGCGGTAGAAGCAGGGGAGAACCTTGGCTTTTTACCGGGTGATTTGAAGGAGAAGATAGACCCTTACTTGCGCCCTTTGTACGATGCGTTGGATGATATGCTGCCCCCTGATAAGCTGAAAAGCATGATTGAGAACCGCATCATCGAGATTGCTCCGATGGCGTTTATGCGCGGGCGTACGCTGGACAATTGTTATGTGATTTTGGACGAGGCACAAAATGCTACCGACTCACAGTTAAAAATGTTCCTTACTCGTATGGGGCCTCATGCTAAGGTAATTATCACCGGCGACCTTACTCAAGTAGATTTGCCGCGCAACATGCCATCAGGCTTGATAAAGGCGGTTAAAATTTTGGATAAGATTAAGGGGATTAAAATAGCCTACCTTACCGTTAATGATGTAGTGCGTCACAAAATTGTGAAAGAAATTGTGAAAGCCTACGATAAGAGCCACGAAGAGGAAGGAAAGAATAAACGTTAATAAATTATTATTCAATTAATTAAGGGGTGTCCCTTGATTATTTGTGGGTATTTTTTAACTTACTGTTTTTTATAGCTTTAATAGAAAGTGCTTATACTTGCACCGCAATCTTATGAATACTACCACATCACAACTAATAGCCACCAACTTCTTCCTGAAAAACCAGAAATCGTTTCACAGGGGCAAGGTGCGCGACATTTACAACATTAAAGACAAGCACCTTGTAGTAGTTGCTTGCGACCGTATTTCGGCGTTCGACCACGTGCTGCCACGTCCGATACCTTATAAAGGACAAATACTTAACCAAATAGCTGCTAAGTTTTTAGATGCTACCGCACACGAGGTGCCCAATTGGAAAATTGCCACCCCCGATCCTAACGTGACGGTAGGTATTAAATGCGAACCTATTTTGATTGAGTTTGTAATACGTGGATACTTGGCGGGCTACGCTTGGCGCGTGTACGAAAAAGGCGGTCGCGAGATTTGCGGAGTTACTTTGCCCGAAGGGTTAAAGAAAAACGACCCGCTTCCTGCGCCAATCATTACCCCTACCATTAAAAACAACGTAGGCCACGATACCGACATTTCAATGGCGGATATCCTTGCCCAAAAGTTGCTTAAGAAGAAAGACCTGGAGCAACTTGAAGCGTACACACGGAAATTGTACACCTTGGGTAGCGAAATTGCAAACGACAGGGGACTTATTCTTGTGGATACCAAGTATGAATTTGGTTTTAACGACGAGAAAAAGATAATCTTGATTGATGAGGTGCACACCCCTGATTCATCGAGGTATTTTTATAAAGATGACTATGAAAAGCGCCAAAAGAAAGGGGAGGAGCAAAAGCAACTTTCAAAAGAATTTGTGCGCGAGTGGTTGATGGAAAACGGCTTTTACGGCGAAAAAGATCAAAAGCTGCCCGATATGACCGATGAAGTGGTGAACAGTATTACTGAACGCTACATTGAGCTGTTTGAAAAAATTACCGGCGATAAATTTGAGAAACGCAGTTATGAGCACATCTTGGATGATATTGAAGGTAATGTGAACGACTATATCAACTCAAACCCATTGTTTGCCTGATAGAAAAGTTTATCGAAAAGAAATATAAAATTTACATAAAGGGGGCGCAAGCCCCCTTTTGCGTTTTTATATTGCAGTACACTTATCTATCGAATAAATGAAATCATTAAAACTATTAGTCGCAGGCGGTATTTTACTGTTATCTGCTCAAAAGCAACTTTCAGCACAATTTATTTCTGGTGGTTCAGGAACCACTGTTTTGCAAACCTCAACCGATTTAGTAGGTATTGGAGTAACCCCGGTTTGGAAACTAGACCTTGCAGGTGATTTTAATATATCGGCAGGCAGCGTATTCCGCTACAACGATACCCCGTTTGTGGTTCAAACTTCTAACAACTTGTTTGTAGGAATGCAAGCAGGTCAGAGCAATACCTCAGGTAAATTCGGGTCAGCTTTTGGTATCGGAGCAGGCTATTCAAACACAACCGGAGAGTACAACACTTTTATCGGTTATAATGCCGGTTACAGCAGTACTATCTCAAAAGGCAGCACTTTTATAGGTGCCTATGCAGGTTATAAGTGTAACACAAGCACAAATACATATTCAAGAAATACATTTATAGGCTATAGCGCAGGGTATAATAATACGACAGGTAGTAACAACTTGGTGATGGGACATGAAACAGGGTACGGTTTAACTACCGGCAGGAGTAATGTTTATGTGGGCAATAATGCAGGTAAAAAAGATTCTTTGGCTGAGAATAACACTTTTATTGGCAGTGCTACGGGGTTTGACGCGATAGGGAAATTCAATACTTTTATCGGTTACGGTTCAGGGTATTCAATTCAAGGTTCAAACAACGCCTTGTTAGGTTACTCAACAGGATATAATGCATCAGGCTATGAAAATACATATTTAGGTTCTGATGCGGGTTCAAACTCTCTAAGTTCCGATAGTAACATTTGTATAGGTTCAGGCTCAACAGCTAGTGATAACTCTGATAACAACATAGTAATAGGAAACAATGCTGCGTTGCCTGATAATAGTGTAAACAGAGCTGTTATAGCGCACAAAGGAACGGTGCTATGTGATAGCTGCATGGTATTGGGTGATACTACCGTTAACGGAACTTACCACGTGGGTATTGGTACCAATGCCCCTACCCATCAATTGCAACTTTCTACCAGCGATGGTGCTAAAGTAGGTAGCGGTTCATGGGTAATAGTATCAGACCAACGTTTGAAAAAAGATATTAAACCCTTTACCGAAGGTTTGAGCACAATTAATAAAATCAATCCTGTTTGGTTTAAATATAATGGCGCAGCAGGCATCAGTACCAACCAAGAGTTTGTGGGTGTATTGGCACAAGAAATTAAGGAAGTTGCTCCTTACATGGTAGGAAAGCATACTTATATCGACCAAAACGAAAACAAGGAAGAGTACCTGAGCTTTGACGGGGATGCTATTAAGTACATTACCATCAACGCCATCAAAGAACAGCAAGCACAAATTGAGGAGAAAGACAAACAAATAAAAGCTCTTACCGAAGAACTGGTTAAAACCAATCAACGCATAGATGCTTTGCTGGAAAGTTTGGGTAAAAAGGAGACTGTGGTATCGCCTGAAAGCGGAAACTTAAGTGCTACCGAGGTAGCAAAGTTGTACCAAAACGTACCCAATCCTTTTAGCAACTCAACCACTATAAAGTTCTTTATTCCTGCACAAGCTAAAACCGCAACCATTGAAGTGTATGATGTGGCTACCAACAAAGCAATCACAACGTACAATGTAGCAGGTATTAAAGGTGACGGACAAGTGGAATACACAGCGCAAGGAGCTATACCCAATACACTGGTGTATAAGCTTATTATCAACGATGTTGTTGTTGACCAAAAGAAGATGATACAACAATAGAAAACGGCTTTGCTATAATAAGTTGAGAAAAGGATGCTACGGGCATCCTTTTCTGTTTTGATATTATTTATATTAGTATTGCATAAATATTTGTTAAAGGCTATGATGAAAAAACTTGCTGTACTTACTTTTAGTATTTTTATTACCTTATTTGCTAACGCACAAACCGTTACTACCTTTGCAGGACAAGCCGGTTCAGCTTCTACCGGTATTTCTACGGTAACCCTTGCCAATGGAAAATTTAATGAACCTTACGGGATTGTTTTTGACGCCAGCGGAAGAATGTATGTTTCTGAGCAATTCGGTCACCGTGTATTGATGTACAACCCTGCCGACGGTAACTTGTACCCTCGCGTGGGTTCTACAGCCGACCCTGCCAACGGCATGAATGCCAATTACATTAACGGAACAGGGATTAACGTTCGCTTTAATACTCCTATGGGTATGGCCGTTAACTCAAACGGAGATGTATTTGTAGCAGATATGCTAAACCACTCTATCCGTAAAATAAGCAAGTTTACCTCAGCCGGTAGCGGACAGGTGGTAACTACTTATGCAGGGGAAGACCAAAACGGAAATTCTGTTGGTGATTATGTGAACGGACAAGGCACTGCCGCCCGTTTTAATTCACCTACTGATATAGCTATTGATGAAGCAAGCGGTGTTATGTACGTAGCCGATGCGTTTAACGATTGTATCCGCAAAATTGACGCTAACGGAAACGTGACCCTATTAGCGGGTACTCCCGGCTCGTTTGGTTTTGCCGACGGTGCAGCCGCTTCTGCCAAGTTTGATTTGCCTATAGCTGTTGAGTTGGAAAGCAGCACATCACTATTAGTAGCTGATGCAAACAACCGCCGTATCCGTCGTATTGATTTAACCAACCTTACTGTAAGCACAGTGGCCGGAAACGGTAGCACAGGCGGCACAGATGGTTCTGCAAACGCAGCAACCTTCTCTTCGCCCAACGGTTTGGCTGTTGATGCTTTCGGAAATATTTATGTAGCTGATGGCCGTAACGGACAAGCTAATACCATTCGTAAAATAAGCAACGGACAAGTATCTACCATTGCAGGTAAATTTAACGAATCAGGTACTGCTGACGGACAACGTGAAAATGCCCGTTTTAACTTCCCCGGCTCGTTGGCGTTTAACGCTGCTAAAGATGAGTTGTACGTAACAGATGTGTTAAACCACACCATCCGTAAAATAACCTTAAAACCCGTTGCTGATTTCAGCACCTTTAGCACTACTGTAAATGTGAACGTTGAAATTACCCTTGAAGATAAATCAAAAAACACCCCTACATCTTACCTGTGGGAGATTACACCTTCAACCGGATTTAGCTTCACCGGCAGCACAGGCAATACCAGTCAAAACCCTAAAGTAACATTTACCCAAACCGGAACTTATACTGTGAAACTAACAGTAGGTAACGTGTATGGCAGCGATGTGAAAACCGTAACTAACTACATTACAGTGAGCAACACAGGCGGTAATGCTCCAATAGCTGACTTTAATGTAAACCGTACCAAACTATCTCCAAGCGATACCTTGGTGATTACTGATGCTACCACCAACAACCCTACCCAATGGGAATGGACTGTTGCCCCCGGTAATGCACAGTACGTTAGCGGTACTACATCAACCAGCCAAAATCCTAAACTGAAGTTTACCCAAACCGGTATTTATACCATTGCCCTAAAAGCAACCAACCCATTGGGTAATAATACCAAAACCAAAGCCAATTACATTTATGTGTTCCCATTGGGAATAGAAACCATCACGTTGGATGAGTTGGTAAATGTGTACCCTAACCCTACATCAACCGGTAAAGTTACTATTGATATGGGTCGTGTACCAGTAGGCAATACACTTACTGTTGCTGTGTATGATATTAACGGAAAAACTGTTTACACCAACACTTTACAAAACAACCCCGGTACCCTTGAGGTAAATCTTGAAGGCCGTGCCAAAGGAATGTACTTTGTAACTGTGTTTGATGGTTATAACAAAGCTTCTAAAACGGTTGTAGTAGAATAATCTGCGCCAACCATAAAACAAAAAGCCCCTTGCATACTTGCAAGGGGCTTTTTTATTATAGCGCATTAAGTGCATAGACCCAATGCTACGGATAGATAGCCCATCATTCTATCAATAACATCGGGATTTATTCCCGATGCCTGAGCTATCGTTTCAGTTTAAAATTCTGTCCTAAATACACACGGCGCACCATTTCATCGTCGGCCAATTCTTGGGGACTGCCGTGTTTCAAAAGTTTACCTTCAAACAGCAAATAAGCACGGTCAGTAATACCCAACGTTTCATCCACATTATGGTCGGTAATCAATATCCCGATGTTCTTTTGCTTCAATTTCGATACAATGTTTTGTATATCCTCCACCGCAATAGGGTCAACCCCTGCAAAAGGCTCATCCAACAAAATAAAGCTGGGATCAACTGCCAATGCACGGGCAATTTCGGTACGACGGCGTTCACCTCCGCTTAGTACATTTCCCATGTTTTTGCGCACTCTGTTCAGGCTAAATTCCTCCAGCAGCACCTCCAGTTTATCCTTTTGTTCGGCCTTGCTTAGTTTCGTCATCTCAAGCACGGCCTTAATGTTATCTTCCACCGTCAACCTTCTGAATACAGAAGCTTCTTGGGGCAAATACCCAATACCCTTTTGGGCACGCTTATACATGGGCAAACGGGTAATATCTTCATCTTCTAAAAATATAGTTCCCTCATCCGGGCTTATCAGGCCCACCACCATATAAAAAGTAGTGGTTTTGCCTGCACCGTTAGGGCCAAGCAGTCCCACAATCTCGCCCTGTTGCACATTCACACTCACATCATTCACCACACGGCGTTTGCGGTATTGTTTCACAAGGTGTTCGGTTCGCAGTATCATAAATTATTCTTCAAACCTAAGCTTTATAAAAAATTATGCCAAAGGCTTTTTTACGGTGATTTTAATCATATTGAAGAAACAGTCAATGGCTATATTTGTGCTTTTTAGTAAAAATATGTTACACTCATTGGGGATACCTTCAGTAGATTTATCTGATTTTGTTTCGGGTGATGAGGCCCGCAAGCAAGCATTTGTGCAGCAATTAGGCCATGCTTACGAAGAAATTGGTTTTGTGGCCATAAAAAACCACAACTTTAGTGATGAACTACGCGAGCGTTTGTACGCCGAGGTGAAAAACTTTTTTGCCTTGCCGGAAGATGTGAAACGTAAGTATGAAATTGAAGGACAGGGCGGGCAGCGCGGTTATACAAGTTTTGGCAGGGAACATGCAAAAGGCAGTCCAGCACCGGATTTGAAGGAGTTTTGGCACTTTGGCCAAGAGGTTACCGACGGTGACCCGATAAAAAATGAATACCCTGAGAATGTATGGTGCGAAGAGGTACCCGGTTTTAACAAAGCCGGTATTGAAGCATACCGCACGCTTGAAAGTACAGGCAAGCAAATGCTACAAGCCATAGCGTTGTTTTTGGGTCTTGACGAATTTTACTTTGACGATAAGATAAAGAACGGTAACAGCATATTGCGCCCTATACACTACGGGCCTATTACCCAAGAGCCTCAAAACAGTGTGCGTGCAGGTGAGCACGAAGATATTAACCTGATTACGCTGTTGATGGGTGCCAGTGCCGACGGTTTGCAAGTATTGAACAAAAAAGGTGAGTGGGTAGCTGTTACAGCCCTACCCGAACATATTATTGTGAATGTGGGCGATATGTTGCAACGCCATACCAACGGCAGGCTAAAAAGCACTACCCACCGTGTGGTGAATCCGCCGCGTGAGTTGTGGCATACCAGCCGTTATTCTATTCCCTTCTTTTTGCACCCGCGCAGTACCATGCGTTTAGATTGTTTACCCTCTTGTATTGATGAAAACCACCCTAAACAATGGGATGATATTACTGCTGGAGAGTACCTGCACGAACGCTTGCGCGAGATTGGTTTGACGAAATAACAGTACTTTTACTTTGGTGCGACAGGTTAAAACCTATCGCTTTTGCAATTACCCTTTTGCGGCGGACTTAAGTCTGCCGAAAAAGGGTAATTTATTTTAGCACGGGGTTTCAACCCGGTGTCATAATCACATTACATTTTAATCACCCTAAATTCAACGCGGCGGTTGTTTTGGCGGCCGGCTTCGGTTTGGTTGGTATCAATGGGTCGGGTAGAGGCATACCCCGCAAAGGTGAGTCGGTGCGACTCTACGCCCCATTCTTTCAAGTATTCAACTACTGCTTGGGCACGTTCTAATGATAACACCACGTTGCGCTCGTTGCTGCCCATACTGTCGGTATGACCTGATATTTCTATCTCCATTGTAGGATATTCATATAGCAACGTTGCCAGCGAATCTAACGCCACAAACGATTTGGGTAATAGTTCTGCTTTGTCGGTATCAAAAAAGATATTCTTTAGCACAAAAGTTTTTCCTACCGTGTATTGGGTAGTGTCTTTTCGGGTAGTAACTATTTTAGGCTGTGTTTTTAAACTATCGGGCACCGTATAAGCATTGCAGGGGCAATCGCTCTCTTTTTCCACCTCCCACACGTAAATATCATCAATTACATAATAGGCTTCCTGTTTTTCGTTCTCATTCACTTGTTTGGCATTTTGCGCTCCCAACGCCTTAAACCCGCCAATGGTTAAGTAGCGTTCACCACCCTTAGCCGTATAAAGTCCTGTTAATTGCATCCAACGCTTTTTCTCCGTCAGCATTTGCCCCGGTTTGTTGATAATATCGGGCATGGGCAATACTGCGGCACGGTAGTAAAATTTGAGCAGCGTAGAATCAAACCTAAAACCAATGGCATCAGTGGCCAATCCTGCACCGGGCAGCAGCCTGAAAAACGCCCGCGTGCAGTATTTTCGGCCTGCCTGCAAGGGCTGTTTAAATTGGTTTTCCATGTACTCAAGGTATTCTGAGCGGCTGTAGATACGGATACCGCAAAACTTATCGCCCGTGCGGGCTGCATTTTTCATCCCCCTGAAATAATCCGGTGTGCCCGTAGCCACATACCAATGATGAATGAAAGTATCGGCCACCCCGCGAATTTCATTATCAAAATACCCGTCGTCTTTGCAAAGCTCAAAGCTGTAGTTGCCAATAATGTTTGCGCCCGTATCTTTTAACGTAAAACCATCGTCGGCAAGGGCAGGCGTTTCATACGCCAAGCGTTCATCGTTCAGTCGTTTAGGGAAGGTATAAACTCCTTTGCCGTTGTTCACCAGCAAATCGCTGTAGGGGTCGCCACGCAGGTATTTTATTACCAGCATGGTATCGGGTCGCAACTGCACCAGCCTAAAACTGTCGGTGGTGTATTTGTATAATCCTGTGGTAAAAAACTCCTCGTGGGTAAGGTCGCCGTGTTTGTAGGTTTCTTTTTTCAGCAACTCACCGTCGGTGCTGTAGTATTCCCAAACTCCCTTGGGTATAGCCCCCTTCTTTTTTGCTTTGTAGTGGGAGGTAAGGGCGGGGTTACCGTCTTCATAAAAATACTCCCAAGTACCGTTTTTCACTTTTGTGATGTCGTAACCAAATGTAATTTTTACCCTGTACGTTTTATACTGTCCTCGCCATTGCAGGTTTCCGTTGGGGTAATGTTGCTCTGAGAGTTGCCCAAACAGTGCTGCCGATAAAAATAAGGAGAACAGGGATAAAACTAATTTCATGCTTTATGGGTAAACGTGCACATTTGTAAAAAATTTTAACGTGGCAGTTCAGGGTACAAAATACGATGTAATTGTGATAGGCGGTGGTGCGGCAGGTTTTTTTGCAGCTATTTCTGCAAAATACCACCATCCCGATGCCAAGGTTGCCATTGTAGAAAAAACCAATAAGCTGCTGGCCAAGGTGAAAATATCGGGCGGGGGCAGGTGCAACGTTACCCACCACTGTTTTGATACGAAGAAATTAAGCAGCCATTACCCGCGCGGAGAGAAGGAGCTGCGGCAGGTGTTTAGCCGCTTTGCCGTGAAAGATACGATTGAGTGGTACGAGGTACGCGGAGTGAAACTGAAAGCGGAGGCCGACGGCAGGATGTTCCCGGTAACGGATGACTCGCAAACAATTATTGATTGCCTGATGGCTGAAACCCGCCGACTAAAAATTGAGATACTCACCAATACGGGTATTGATAAAATAACCCCGATAGAAAACGGATTCACGTTAACCACTAATAACGACCACCTAATCACTGAAAAGCTGATTGTAGCCACGGGTGGAAGCCCTAAAGAAAGCGGCCTGCAATGGTTGAAGGAGTTAGGGCACAGGGTAGAAACGCCTGTCCCCTCGTTGTTTACGTTTAATATGCCTAAAAACCCCGTTACACAGCTAATGGGGGTGAGCGTGCCTAATGCAAGGGTGCGTATAAATGCGACTAAGTTTAGTTATACAGGCCCTTTATTAATTACCCATTGGGGCATGAGCGGCCCGGCGGTGCTTAAACTTTCGGCGTGGGGGGCACGTTGGATGGCTGAGCAGGACTACAAATGCACGCTATCGGTAAACTGGCACGAGGCGAAGAACGAGGACGAGGTACGGAATTACCTCACTGAGTTTAGAACAACACACAAGCTGAAACAGGTGGGCACATTAGCACCTTATGAATTGCCGCGCCGTCTGTGGGATTTCTTTTTGCATAGGTTGGGTATAGCCCCTACGTTGCAATGGGCCAATATGGGTAAGCAGGATTTTAACCGTTTGGTAAATACCTTGTTTAACGATGAGTATGCGGTGCAAGGCAAAACCACCTTCAAAGAAGAGTTTGTAACGGCAGGCGGCATCAGTCTTGACGATGTGGATATGAAAACCTTGCAAAGCCGCGTAATACCCAATTTATATTTTGCAGGTGAGGTGCTGGACGTTGACGGTATTACGGGCGGGTTTAATTTTCAGGCAGCATGGAGTACCGGCTTTGTGGCGGGTATGTTGGGGTGATTTCCAACTGATAATACAATGTAATTTCCTTAGTAAGGTACGGGGTTGAAACCCCGTGCTAAAACAAATTACCCTTTCGGTAAGGACTTAAGTCTTTACTGAAAGGGTAATAATAATAGCGGCAGGTTTTAACCTGTCGTGGTTTAGTTCATGCTCACTGCTTCAGGCTCAGCCATGTAGTCTTCCAACGGAGGACAAGCGCAAATTAGGTTACGGTCGCCGTAGGTATTATCTACGCGGCTTACCGCAGGCCAGAATTTAGCGTGACGCACCCACGAGGTAGGGAATGCGGCCTTCTCGCGAGTGTAAGCATGGCTCCAAGTATCGGCCATCACTACTTCGGCAGTGTGTGGCGAGTTGTGCAATACGTTGTCGTTACGGTCGGCAGTGCCTTCCTCAATTTCAATAATCTCGCGACGTATGTGAATCATCGCGTCGATAAATTTATCCAACTCAGCTTTGGTTTCGCTCTCAGTAGGCTCAACCATAATGGTATTTGCCACAGGGAACGACATGGTAGGGGCGTGGTAGCCGTAGTCCATCAAACGTTTAGCAATATCAGTTGCTTCAACACCTGAAGTTTGTTTAAAGTGACGGGTATCCAAAATCATTTCGTGGGCGCAACGTCCGTTTTTGCCTTTGTAAAGCACATCGTAGTGGCCTTCCAAACGTTTGGCAATGTAGTTGGCGTTAAATATCGCCCATTTGGTAGCGTTGGTTAAGCCATCGCCGCCCATCATGCGGATATAAGAATACGAAATCAACAAAATGCTGGCACTACCCCAAGGTGCTGCTGAAACAGCTGTAATGGCTTTATCACCGCCGGTTTTCACCACAGCATGGCCGGGTAAAAATGGTTTCAAGTGTTCGGCCACACAAATAGGTCCCATACCGGGGCCACCGCCACCGTGAGGGATACAGAAGGTTTTGTGCAAGTTCAAGTGACAAACGTCCGCGCCAATCATACCGGGGCTGGTTAGTCCCACTTGGGCGTTCATGTTTGCACCGTCCATATATACCTGTCCGCCAAATCCGTGGATAATGGCAGTAATTTCTTTAATGGTCTCTTCAAACACACCGTGTGTACTTGGGTAGGTAACCATCAAACAAGCAAGGTTGTCTTTATTGGCTTCAGCTTTCTCACGAAGGTCTTGTACATCAATGTTACCGTTTTCATCGGTTTTGGTTACAATCACCTTCATACCGGCCATTACAGCACTGGCAGGGTTAGTACCGTGTGCCGAAGCAGGAATCAACGCGATGTTACGGTGGCTTTCGCCTTTATTGATAAGGTATTCGCGGATAACCAACAAACCTGCATACTCACCTTGCGCACCTGCGTTTGGTTGTAATGATGTGGCTGCAAAGCCGGTAATCTCTGCCAAGTAGTTTTCTAATTCAGTAAATACCTGTGCATAGCCCTGTGCTTG